>CAYWGE010000033.1:0-11000 GCA_964457215.1 uncultured Pseudomonadota bacterium | reverse complement strand
TTTTAAGTGGTTTACGTATTATTTCTTCAAATAACAATTTGAATTGTTCTGTCTGGTTTTTTCTTTGGTTTAAATGAATTTCTAAAAGTTCGCTTACGCTATGGGTGTGGTAGGTTTTGTCTTGGAAAGGTTTAGAATTAAGCAAATAAGAAAGAACGTTGAGATTATGTTTAACCCCTAAGAGAGTATAGTCTTGAAGAAGTTGAGTCATTTTCAAAATAGTTTCTTTGCGATTTGCTCCCCAAGCAATGAGTTTTGCTAACATCGGGTCATAGTAGGGAAGAATTTCTTTTCCTTCTTGCAACGCCGAATCGATACGAGTGCCTGGACGGAGTGGTTCACGTAACAAACCAACCTTACCTTCGGAGGGTAAAAAATTATTTTCCGGGTCTTCCGCATAGAGCCTGCATTCAATGGCATGCAAGCGCGGTGACCCAAGATCATCTTGTTTAAACCAAAGTTTTTCACCAGCGGCGATACGAATCTGGGCCTTCACCAAATCGATTCCCGTGATGGCCTCAGTGACGGGATGTTCCACTTGAAGTCGTGTATTGACTTCTAAGAAATAAAAATTTCCTTTGGAGTCGAGTAAAAATTCGGCAGTACCCGCGGAATAATAATCTGCTGCTTTTGCCAAGCGCAGCGCTGACTCACAAATTTCTTTTCGTAAAACGGGTGTTAAAGAAGGAGAGGGTGCCTCTTCAATCATTTTTTGATGACGTCTTTGAATAGAGCATTCGCGTTCAAAAAGGTGCACAAGATGACCGTGTTCATCCCCTAGAATTTGCACCTCAATGTGTTTGGGGTGCTCGATATATTTTTCGATGAAGAGTGTGCTATTTTTAAAAAAAGCTAAGGCCTCTCGCTCAGCCGCTTTTACATTTTCGTGAAGTTCAGAAGGGTGGTTAACAATACGCATTCCTTTTCCACCACCGCCTGCTGTAGCTTTGAGAAGAAGCGGGTAGCCAATGGTTGTCGCTAATTTCTCTAATTCTTTTCCTGCTGGAAGCTTACCTTCATAACCCGGCACCACCGGAACATTGGCTTTTTTGGCTAAAGTTTTTGAAGCTACTTTGCTTGCCAAAAGCTTCATTGATTTTACGGAAGGTCCAATAAATTTTATTTTAGCTTTTTCACAGGCTTGGGCAAATTCTGTATTTTCAGACAAAAAACCATAACCTGGATGGACAGCATCTACGTGCGCTTGTTTGCAAATAGTTAGAATCTTTTCGATGTCGAGATAAGTTTCTTTCGATTCAATTCCTTCTAAACAAAAGGCTTCATCTGCTTCTTGGACGTGAAGCGCGTCAGAATCCGGATTTGAATAAATCGCAACCGTTGCAATACCCATTTCTTTTGCTGCGATTATAATTCGCCTCGCGATTTCGCCGCGATTTGCGATAAGAATTTTTTTAAACATTATTCTTTTCCTACCACTGAAAGAACGTAAGAGTTTAAATCTAAATATTTTTGGGCGACTTTTAGAACATCTTCACGGGTTACTTTAAAAACCTTTTCGGGAAAATGTTGATATTCTTCTGCGCCTAAGCCGTAAATTTCGTTGAATGCCATCTGGCTCGCAAGATTTGAGGAGCGTTGAAGATCAATTTCAAAAGAGCCTGCGAGGTATTTTTGAGCGCGTTCAAGCTCTGCTTCGCTCACTAGATCGGTTTGAATCTTTTGTAATTCCCTTAAAATTCCTTGGATGGCTTCTTTTTCTCGTTCTGGGTCGGTGGCAATATAAACCGAGAAATAACCAGCCTCTAAGCCTTCTTGAGAAAAACTAGTTACACTATAAGCGAGTGAAAGCTTATCGCGTAACTCAATGAATAGGCGTCCACCTTGGCCCGCCAAAATATTATTCAATACATCTAATGCATAGCGATCTTTACTGCGAAGTGTTGTGCCTAAAAATCCAAGCGCAATATGAGTCTGCATTTTTGTTTGAGGAAGTTTAACCGTAAGAGGCGATTTTAATTTTACAGGTTGTGGAAGTTTAGGAAGAGAACGCGATACTTTTTTAAGTTTTCCCAGTTTGTTTTCAAAAAAATCGCAAATCCAATCAGGGTCAAAATCGCCTACGACACCGATAGTCATTTGAGAAGGATCTAATAAAGCCTTATGGGTTTGCAAAAGTTGAGTACGGGAAAGATTAGGGACCGAAGCAAGAGTCCCGTGAACCGGCATTCCGTAAGGGTGAGTGGGGTAGAGCTCTTGAAAAAAACGTTTGTAAGCAAGGGCAGCGGGTTGATCGTTTTCACGTTTAATGCCTTCGATGAGCATGCGCTTTTCTTTTTCAATTTCAGCGGGGTCAAACGCGGGCTCTAAGAGTACTTCGGTGAATAAATTTAGTCCTTCTTTTATTTTTTCACTTAAGAAATCTCCCTGCAGCCCATCTAGATTCTTGCCAGAGAAGGCATCGATCGATCCCGCAATTTCTTCAATGCTTAGGGCCAGTTTTTCGGAAGAGCGTTTTAAGGTTCCTTTGGTCAAAGTTCGGGCGAGTAAATGATGAATGCCGTTATTTTTGGCATTTTCTAAACGGAGTCCTCCAAAGTTGACTAGGCGGATTGAAACTAAAGGTAGATGAGATTTTTCTTGGAGTAATAATCGAATCCCATTTTTAAGTTTTATTTTTTTGATGCCCTCAGTTTTTTTACTGGAAAGTTTTGGGGGTAGGGCTCGAGCCCAAGCCTCGAGTGAAAAGTCTTTTTCACTGAGTTTGCTTTGTTGAGGTAGTAAAATAGCGAGATTCATCTTTTGAGGAGTTAAATATTTTTTAGCAACTTCATGCACTGCCTCAGGGTCTACTTCGTCAATGAGTTGGTAGTATTTTTCTTCAAAAGAGCAATCATAGGCTTGCGTCTCGAAATAACCATATTTCCGCGCTAAGCCTTCAACCGTCTCTTTTTCATACCAGGAGTCGCTTTTAATATTGAGGCGGGCCCGCGCGAGTTCTGCGTGGGTAAGTTTGTCTTGAGACATTTTGCTCACTTCATGCAGAATCGCTTCGATCGCTTTTAAGAGTTTTTTCTCATTGGTGGTAAACCCTACTACGAAAAGTCCTGGGTGTTTAGGGGAATAGGCATAGCTATAAATTGAATCGACGAGTGATTTTTTCTCTTTGATTTGGATTTCTAAACGAGAGCTCAATCCTTCTCCTAAAAGATGAGACAGGACGTCTAGTGCAGGCATGTCGAGGCTCGTCATCGAGGGAATTGGAAAGGCTATTTGGGCATAGAGCCCTTCTATCTCTTTACGTAGAACTTTTAGGCGTGGACTTGTTTGTGCAGGCTCTGGAGGAAAAGAAACCCGAGGAGCTTTTTGTTGGCTATGTTTTGCAAAAATCTCTTTTATGCGGCGAGTGGCATGACCCGTGTCAAAATCTCCGCTCACGACAAAAACCAAATTTTCAGGCACATACCAATGATGATAAAAATCTAATAATTTTTGCCGTGTAAAACTTTTGACTGTTTCGGGGTAACCAATAATGGGCTTTCCATAAGGATGTTGCGTATAGGCTAACGCAAAAAGGTTTTCAGCAAGGAGTTTACCTGGGTTGTCGTGGGAGCGTTTGATTTCTTCAAGGACCACTGGTTTTTCTCGGGCAAGCTCCGTTTCGTCAAAAAGAGGGTTTAAGACGGCATCCGATAAAATATCGAGGCCTTCTTCAAAATAGCGTGAGGAAAGTGTGCAATAGTAAACAGTTTCATCAAAACTGGTATAGGCATTAATTTCGCCCCCCGCGGCTTCAATACTGGCTGCAATTTGTCCTGCGGCTCGAGTCGGCGTACCCTTAAAGATCATATGTTCAATGAGGTGGCAAATGCCCGCCTCTTCAGCCGTTTCGACGGTGCTCCCCACCCGAAAACAGGCGTTAAAAGCCACCACGGGGCTTTGGTGATTTTCGATGAGTAAGAGGGTCATTCCATTTTCGAGTTTAATTTTATTGGGTTTCAGCATAGACTTTCATCAAAAACAGTTCTTTATTGATTAGTAAATCAATTTTTTTGGATTTATTTTTTGTGTTTCAATGTTTGGATTATTTTTATCTTAAGGTATGCTTAAGGGTTTGGGATATTTTTGAACCCTTGGGGTAACAATTTTTAATTCATTATTTTAAATATGCAAAAAAACATTCTAGAACTTCTCTTAGTGAGGCATGGCCAAACCGATTGGAACGCTCAGCGTCGTGTAATGGGGGCAGAGCCTATATCCTTAAATGAGCAGGGTAAAACGCAAATTCAAAACTTAGCGCGAGCCTTACAAGGCTTTACGATTGATGCCCTGTATTCTTCTCCGCATCAACGAACCCGCGAGTCTGCAGAAATTTTAAAACAATCTCTTCAAGTTCCCATTCAGTACTCCGAAGCCTTGCGAGAAATTGAGTATGGAGAATGGGTAGGAAAAACCTTTGCCGAAATTACGCGTATGCCAAATTATCAAGCACCGTATTTGAATCCTCAGCAACCCGTTGCTCCTAAAGGAGAAACTTTTCAAGCGGTGGCCGAGCGCGCTGTCAGTTTCGTCGAATCGCTGCGCTCCCAGCATCAAAATAAAAGGGTTTTATTAGTAACTCATGCGGATTGGATTAAGGCCGTGATTTTGAATTATCTTCGTATCCCTTTAGACCGAGTCGGACAACTGCGCATTGATAATGCTTCGGTAAGTCATTTGGTTTTAGAACCGGATCGTGATCGCGTGATTGCGATCAATCATAATGTGAGCTTTGATTCCCTGTTTACCACACGTCTCTCTTTTTAACTTCCCTCTTTTCCCGCTCTTTTCCTTCAGGAGAAGGGTAGGGGTATTATGAAAAAAATAGATCTAAAAACTCTGCATAAAATGAGCGCTGAAGAATTAGAAAAAGAAGTAGAGCGCCATAATAAGCTCTACTTTGAAAAGCTTTCCCCCGAAATCTCCGACTACGATTTCGATCGATTAGTAGAACGCTTAAAAAAAATAAAACCTCAATCTCCTCATCTCCACTCCATCCCAAGCGATGTAAGCCCTAAAGCGACCAAAAAAGTACGTCACCAGAGTGTGATGCTTTCTTTAGATAAATGTTACAACGAAGAGGATTTACAAAGCTGGGTAGACAAGTTTGAAGGAAAGGCAATGGCAAGTCCTAAAATCGATGGTTTAGCGACTGAACTTCGCTACGATGCCCAAGGTCATTTGATTTTAGCGGCTACTCGGGGAGACGGAGTCGTGGGGGAAGAGATTACGGCAAATGCTCGAGAAATTTCGGATATCCCCCAAAAAATTTCGGAGGGTCCTTTAGAGATTCGCGGGGAGATTTATATGCGGCTCTCAATCTTTAAAAAATATCAGGAACAGTTTGCAAACCCTCGTAATTTAGCAGCAGGAGCAGTAAAACAAAAAGATCCTCAAAAAACAAAAGGTTATTCATTGTCTTTTTTTGGTTACGATATTTTAGGTCTTTCTTGCAAAACTGAAGAAGAGAAGGTTCAAAAACTTCATCAGTTTAAGATTCCCACGGTTGAAATGAAAATTTGTGCGAGGCAGGAGCTTCAACAGGCTTATGATTATTTTTTGGCAAAACGCGCCCAGCACGATTACGAAACCGATGGAGTCGTTTATAAAGCCAATCTGGTCGCAGAACAAATTCGTTTAGGAAATACCGCCCATCATCCTCGTTATGCCATTGCCTATAAATTTCAGGGAGACTCTGGAGTCACGCGTTTAAAAGAAGTGGAGTGGAGTGTCGCTCGCACCCGAGTAATTACACCGGTGGGAGTTGTAGATCCAGTGCAGCTGTCTGGGGCAAGCGTCACACATGTTTCTCTGCATAATTATGGTTTAATGAAAAAGCTGGGTTTGAGAAAAGGTTCAAAAGTATTGATGATGCGCCGCGGAGGCGTGATCCCTAACCTTGAATCGGTGGTTGAGGCCGGAAAAGGAGAGCTGATTGAAGCCCCCGAAAAATGTCCTTCGTGCGGTGCGCCCGTCGAACAGAAAGAAGATTTTCTTTATTGCTCGAATAAAGCAGGGTGCCGGAAGGCAAAACTCCAAGAGCTGGAGCATTTTATTAAGGTGATTGAATGTGACGGGTTTGGAGAAAAATTGATCGAGCAGCTCTATGATAATGGTTTTATTCAAGATGCTGCAGATTTCTTTTCTTTAAAAAAAGAAGATCTCTTGGAGCTGGAGCGTATGGGAGAAATTCTCGCCAACAAATTGATTCATCACCTGAAAGAACGCCAGACTTTAGAGCTTGAAACCTTTTTAAGAGCCCTAGGAATTCGAGAGTTAGCCAAACACAGCTCTAAAATTTTAGTAAAAGAATTTGGAAGCTTAAACAGAATTCTTCAGGTTTCAGAAGAAGAATTAGCTGCGATTCATAGTATAGGGCCTGTCATTGCGAGAGAAGTCACTGAAGGATTAAAAAAGAAAAAAGCACTCATTCAAAAATTGTTAAAAAAGCTGCGTTTGATTGAAGGAAAACAAAAGCAAAAAGCGGGCAAACTTTCAGGGCAAAGTTTTCTTTTTACGGGAACTCTAGCTTCGATGGAAAGAAAGAAAGCAGAAGAGGCAGTTGAAAACTTAGGGGGCGAAATCGCTTCGGGGGTTTCGAAAGAGCTAAAGTATTTGGTGATTGGTTCCGAAGGTTATAAAAATCGAGAAAAGGGAAATAAGTGGATTAAAGCAGAAAAACTCATCAAACAAGGCGCTGCGCTACAAATTATTTCTGAAGAAGAATTTTTGAAGATGATATAAAAATCCTATCATTCTTAAAGAGCTAGAATCTAGCAATTCCCATTTCTTTAGGCTGTTAGATCAGTTACAATTTATTTATGCCATGGAGTTCAGAAATTTTATTCACAGGCGGAGATGAGTTCTACACTCGCCTACTAGGTGAGCTCGCTCAAGCCTCCCGAACGATCGAACTCGAAAGCTATCTTTTTGAGTTGGATCCTTTGGGAGAGAGAATTCTTAAGGTTTTGCGCGGTATGGCTTCGCAGGGGGTGAGAGTACGTATTTTAGTGGATGGTGTGGGCTCTCCTGCCTGGAGTCGGGAACTCTTAGAAGATTTGCAAAAGCATGAAGTAGAAGCGCGTATTTATCATCCCTATCCTTGGGTTCGTTTTAGCCACCGTTCTTTTCTTGAATTTTTTCAGTTTCAAAGATGGTGGAAACACCTGAACCGTCGCGATCATCGTAAACTCTGCATTATTGATGGAAAAGTAGCCTTTCTCGGGAGTTTTAATATTGGCAAACACCATACGCGCGAGTTTCAGGGAGAAGAGGTCTGGCGAGATACGGGTGCTCGTTTAGAAGGCGAGGGGGTTCCGCATCTTCAGAAAGCATTTGAGAAAACTTGGCTTAAATCTTGGGGTGTTCGCCGCAAACTTCTTTCTTTGCAAGATCGGTTTCGGCTTTCCCAGCAATTGAAAGGCTTGAGAAAAATTCATCCTGAAATAAAACTAAATAGCACCTTTTTTTTGAGGGAATATTACTGGCGAGAACTCTTAGAAAAAATTCACGGGGCACAAAAAAGAATCTGGATGACAACTGCTTATTTTATCCCACATCCTTCCCTTATGCGCGCTCTGCGCTCTGCAGCGCGGAGTGGGGTAGAGGTAAAAATTTTATTACCCGCCAAATCGGATGTGCGATTAATCCCGTGGGTTACCTGCACACTTCTCTTAACTTTATTACGGGCAGGAGTTTATGTCTTTGAATATCAGCCGCGAATCTTGCATTCAAAAACATTGATTATTGATAACGAATACCGGCTCGGGTCGAGCAATTCAAATCATCGCAGTTGGTTTCATGATTTAGAGTTGGATATTATTCTAGAAAGCCCCGCATCTCATGAAGAATTAGAAAGGAATTTTCGGCGTGATTTAACGCTTTCTGAAGAAATCACCCTTGAAAATTGGAAAAAACGCTTTGGTCTTGTGAGATATTTGGGAGGTGTTGCTTCTTACTTTCGGTATTGGATGTAATTATTACACACTCAGTTCCAACATTTTTTTCAAAGGCTGGTAGGCCTTCAATCTTAAGGTTTCATCCATCACAATTTCGGGTTGGTGCTTTTGCAAACAATCCAAGAGTTTTTCTAAGGTATTAAGGCGCATGTAAGGACACTCGTTGCAAGCACAGCCTGAATCGTTCGGACCTTCAATAAAGATTTTTTTGGGAGAAGCTTTTTGCATCTGGTGAATAATGCCCGATTCGGTGAGCACAATAAATTTTTGGGCCGAACTTTTTTGAGTGTAATCGAGCAAAGCCTTTGTAGACCCAATAAAATTTGCTTCTTCTAAAATCGTTTCGTCGCATTCGGGGTGCGCGATAATTTCAGCCTCCGGATGTTCTGCCTTAAGGAGTAATAATTTTTTTAAATTAAAAGTTTCATGAACGATACAAACTCCCTGCCAAAGCACCATGTCGCGGCCGGTTTGATGAATCAAATATTTACCAAGATGACGATCCGGGCCAAACAAAATTTGCCGATCCGTGGGAATTGAACGAATCATTTTGGCGGCATTACTAGACGTGCAGATTAAATCAGAGAGTGCTTTGATCTCTGGGGTAGAGTTAATATACATCACCACATACGGGTTATTGAGCTTAGATTTAAAATGTTCAAAGGCACTTGGTTGACAACTATCCGCTAAAGAACAACCCGCTTCTAAATCGGGAAGTAAGACTGTTTTAGAAGGATTCACAATCTTTGCGGTCTCTGCCATGAACCGCACACCACACACCACCAAGATATCTGCTTCGCTTTTTTCGCAATATTGAGCCATGGCAAGCGAATCACCCACAAAATCAGCCAGGTCTTGAATAGCTGCTTCTTGGTAGTAATGAGCTACAATCACAGCATTTTGGCGTTTTTTTTCTTTTTGGATTGCTTGGATGAGATCCATATTTTATTCCTAATTTGGCCTATGCATCGCAAAAAACTCTTAAAACTGAAAGAGCCTTTTGAAAAACTTTCTGCAGAATACGGTGCCACCTATCTCAAAAGTGATCCGGTTTGGTTTGTGCATCAGTATTCAAATGCGCTCGATCAAGAGTTGGTTGCCTTTTTAGCTTCTGCTCTTGCCTACGGAAGCGTGCCACAAATATTCAAAATTCTTTCACAACTCCTTAAAATTTTAGGTCCTAAGCCTACTGAATTTCTGAAAGAAGAGTTTTTAAAACAATCTGCGCAACTTTTAACAGGTTTATATTACCGTTTTCATCAAGCAACAGATCTCTATAATTTTTTAAAAATTTTAGCAGAGCTCTACCGAAAAGAGGGGAGTTTGGCAAATTCGTTTCGTCCTTATTTCTCTGAAGCTGATTCTGACCTGGCCCCTGCGCTCACTCTCTGGACCGAACACATCCTAAAGGGAGTAGATTCGAAGAACCCCGTCCGCTTCTTTTTTGCCTCCCCTCGCGAGGGCTCGGCTTGTAAGCGCTTAAATTTATTTTTGCGCTGGATGATCCGGGGGCCGAATGGGGTGGATTTAGGTCTTTGGGATTTTATCCCTCCTTCTAAGCTCATTATTCCGCTGGATACCCATATTTACCGTATTTCTTATCAATTGGGCTTAACTCGAAGAAAATCAATGAATTGGAAGACTGCGCGCGAAATTACTGATCAACTTTTAATTTTAGATGCCCAAGATCCCGTAAAGTATGATTTTTCCTTGACGCGGCTTGGTATATTGAAGCATAAGAATAATGTACTGAAATTATTAACATCTTTCATCAATTAGATTTTTAAAGTAGGATGCAGTCCTATTTAAAAAAAAATTAATGAAGAGAAGCCTAGCAACCATCATAAGATTAGGCCGATAATCAAAAATAGTAGTTGGTAAGCATTTCTTTCTTTTCCTCAATGGAAAGGGCTATTTATGTCCGATACAAGAATTACTGTAGGAACAGATGTTATTACTTTCCGGGATCGTTCTGCCCCTCAGGGTGTTTATTGTCCATACACCAATTCTTCTAGAACTTTCCCAAACTTTGTTCAAAATTATTATGCTACTCCAGCGGCTGCAGCACAAGGTTTGTCGGAGTATCCTGACAATCGTGCGGCTTTTCAAAGCGTTACTGTAGATAGGGTTGGAGGAGTGCAAGAACAGGGAGATGATCATTATACCCCTGGTATCGATCAAATTTTGATAAATGGTCAGCCGTTAGATTTAGACAACCCCATCCATCGACGCGCTTTCGAATATTTTTCTGCAGCGCTCGGTATTCGTTCCGATAATTATAGATACTACAGTTATGGTTCTCAGCTTTTTCTTTTTAACGAGCACTTTAGAGGAGCTTTTTTACCTCAATTAAAAGCTTATTTTGATACGGCTGAAGCTGCCCGGCAGGCTGTAGCTGAAGGTGATTATTCAGAGGCTGCGGCCAAACTCGAAGAATATAATTGGGGGGTTGATACTGTGCGTGAGCGAGCCGCCGCAGAGGGGCGTGCTACCCCTCCTTACCAACATCTCACTCCTTCTGCCTTACTCACTATGCAGATAATCGGTCGGCAGAGAGGTGATTCACCGGAATCAACAGTTGCAAGCTTATTGGGTTTATCGCTGGATCACTTTTATAACTCACGAACTTTTACTTTTCTTTTTCGCCCGGCTATAGCCGCAGTGCTGAGAAATTCTTCTATAAGTGGGCTTCGTGCTTTTTATGATACCAACGAAGCTTGGGTTAATCATTTGTTAGGGCTTGGTCTTTATAATCTTCCCCCAGAAACTCGAAATGCTTATGCTGTTTTCTTTGGAGCTCCCGAAGAGCCTCGAGTAGAACCGGTTACTCCAGCCCCTGTGCGAGTGGCGAGAAACCAAGGAATAGGTGCTAATCCTTATCGCACTCAAATTACTATAGCCGATGAAGCTTCGTTAGCGGCACCTCCTGTTGCGGTTGAAATAAGACCGAGTGCGGCTGCGGCGCCCTCTCGACGCCCTCATCGAGGTGTTCCCAGAAATCGTAATATTACGATTAATTTGAACATGTAATGTTTGTTTATTCCC
>CAYWGE010000032.1:10621-11236 GCA_964457215.1 uncultured Pseudomonadota bacterium | reverse complement strand
AAATCCGAGCTGCAAAAGAGAAGCTGAGGAAAGATCCTCATTACAAAATAAAGCAGCAACCAAAATAGCGGTAGCTCCTCCCAACGGCACGCAGACAGCGTATTGCCAAGGCAAATGAGCCACCCACATTAAAATCGCAAAACCAATACTGCCTGAAATAACCGCATAGATTAGAACCGATTTAAATTCGGAATTTTTCAAAATTTTTGAAAGGATAAACGCAAGACCCACACAAAAGAAAAACAGAAAAAGAGGGGCTCCATAAACTGGCCATAAAATCTTAAGACTTTTTCCAAACTCCGAAGCAGTAAGAATTAAAAGGAGAAGACTTAAAAAAACAGCCCCAACCTCTCTAGAGTTTTTGAGAATGTTCATGACGATCCTTTCCCCAGATTTCAATCTTGAGTTGGTTTTGCGCAATTGCAACTTGCAAGCGAATGGGTGAATCCCCATTATTCTTAAATTTTAAATCGGCTACCCCATAGGCTAACGTCGCATCCCAGCCGGGAGGAACTGATTTTACCTCTCCACTATGCGGAACTCGTTCTAGAACTTCGAGGCCTGCATCACGGACGGCATTATAAAGAGTGGAGGAGACTTGGCAAACTCCGCCCC
>CAYWGE010000032.1:4979-10611 GCA_964457215.1 uncultured Pseudomonadota bacterium | reverse complement strand
TATCCACTCTGCTGAGAATATGGCCCGATTTTTTCATTGAATGAAAAAACCTCACCTGGTTTTAATATTAAATTAGAGAGCTTGGAGGCGGCTAAACGAATATTATGTTCTTGAGCAGGACTTCGCGCCGTCAAATCAGTCGCGAAAGAAGCGAGTTTGTTTGAAAAAGGACGTTGTAAATAAAAGAAGGCCATCCCCGCAAGGCAAGCCAAAAGTAGTAGGCTCATCCAAAGAGTGGTAGGTTGCAAAAACCTTTCACGCTTCTTCAAGAATGGTAAAGCCTTCACGTGACTCATGGTGCCACCTCTAAAACAGCCTCAGCACTACTTCCACGGGTCTCGGGATGATACATCTCATAAGCGTTAGCGGGCATCGTGTGGAAGCTTCCTACAAGTTCGGGGCGAATCACATAATTGATAATGTGTTTACCGGACGTCAAATAATTAAAAAACAAGGCCACTTTTTCATCATGCACCTGAAAATCGGCAAAGTAAGAAACCTCAGGATCAAAATTTAAGGCCCCTAACGATTCAAAGCCTGAAGGTAAGGCATCTTCTAAAATCAAATAAGAAAGAACCTCTTTATTTTCTAAACTTAAACGCACACCCACCAAGTCTCCAGGCTTCAGTGCTCCTTTTAAAGGTTCTGCTTTGTATTTTATCTTTCCATTGGCATCTTCACCTTGAGATGTTAGCCGAAAATAATCGCGAGAAAGACTAATGCCTTGATTGGAAGCAGCTAAATTTTCTTGGGTTGTAAAAAATCCTAAATCCGTTTGGTAAAAAAGAACGCTGGGCTTTAAATTAACCATCTCAAGAGTATTGTTACCTGCTTGTAATTTTCCTTCGGGTAGACGCCTTACAAAATGGGGAGACGAAACATTGACAGTTTCAATCTCTAAACCATTGATTCCTATTTTTGCGTTTACGCCCTCACGATTAAAATTAAGATCTTGGGCATATTCGGCAAGCGCTTCAATCACTAAAGCCGTGCTTAAGGTTTGCCCCCAAATGCCGCCGGTTCTGGCTTGCAAAAGCCCTTTCACCAATTCTTCTTTCAACACAACATTGGAAGAGTGCCCTTGAATGAGTGCTTGCAAAACCCACGCAGTGGTTTCGGGATCGACCTTATCCTTCGCATTAAGATAGACACATTTGCCTTCTTTGCAGTGGGCTTGGTTTTCGAGCTGAGTCAATAAAGGAATCGCGCGGTCAGTGCGGTCGCGAGTAATCAAAGCAAGGGCCTGCAAAGCCTGCCCAGCATTTGTTGTGGGAGTGGATCCTGCAGAAACCGACACAGGAATTTTTGCAAGGGCCGCTACCCGATTGAGGAAAGGAATTAAATTAGCGCCATTCGATTTTTCGTCAATCAGGGGCGCGCGAAAATCCGGGGCTACCCCTTTCTTCAAAATTTCAGTTAACGCTTGAGTGCCTTTTTGGATGACCTCGGGTTTTACATTTTCGCCTAGTTGCTGAGCTCGAATTAACCCGTAGAGTGCATAGGCGGTCATGAACGGATCGGTTGGATCTTCTTTCCACCATCCCCAACCGCCATCGGCGTGTTGAAAACGTTCAAGCCTTCGAATGCCACTCTTAAAAATCTTAGGAAATTTTTTCTCGAGCAACGGATCGCTTAAATTCAATGTTTGATAAAGATGAGAAACCATTAAGGCCGGAAGCAAACGGCTCATGGTTTGCTCTACACACCCATAGGGATAATCGACCAAATAGGCGACAGAACCTAAAAGTTGAGAAACAAAATTTGTATCTAAGGTGAGTTTTAACTTCGCATGAGCGGCATCGGTTGCAGAAGGTAGAGCAAGCGGCACTTTCGCTTGAGTTCCCCCTTCAAGGGCTGGCGCTACTTCACCTTGTGCATAGCTATGATCTTCTATTCCGTGCGCTAAGATCGGAATATCGAGTTCAATTCCATCAGAAGCTTGCGCATTTTTTGCCAACAATTGGATTTTTGCCTTACCCGGATTTTTGGCTAACACTTTAAAATCGAAACTTCCCACCTCGCGAGGTTTTAACTTCAAAGCACGCGTGTTTCCTTCACTTGCAGAAACAAATTCTAATCCTTGAACAGAAAGCGCGACATCAACGGTTTGTTCTTGATCGGTATAATTATGCACAATGGCTTTGAGTAAAAGCTGATCGCGTTCACGAAAGAAACGCGGAACTGCCAAGCGAACAAGCAAAGGTTTAGTCACCAAAAACTGTCCGGTCTGTTGCCCTACATCCGTGTTGGGAGTTTGAGCCAGAACTGTGGTTCTCCACGTGGTGAGGTTATCGGGAAGCGGAAAACTTAAAATAGCTTGCCCTGTGCTATCGGTCATCAAAGAAGGATTCCAAAACGCTGTATCTTTGAAATTTTTACGCAGGAGTTCTGCATCTTCCTTGGCAATCCCTCCGCTATAATAGTTCGTAAATGAAAAGACTGAACTGACTTGATTGGGTTTTGGGCCCCAAAAAAACTTTTTAATATTGGTAGAATCGGCTTTTAAGGCATACAAGCTTTCATCGACCACCCCTAAAGAGAGCTCCGCCGGAACTCCCTGCCCTTGAGAATCTTTCACCTGAACTTGATATTCTACTTTATCGGCCGGGCGATATTCTTTTGCATTAGGCCTAAG
The DNA here is from genome assembly GCA_964457215.1 of uncultured Pseudomonadota bacterium. Taxonomy (GTDB): domain Bacteria; phylum UBA10199; class UBA10199; order JADFYH01; family JADFYH01; genus CAYLKF01. Next base: position 7,976 of record CAYWGE010000032.1, on the reverse strand, counting down.
CTCTAAGCTTAAATAATGTTCCTTTGGAGAGATTTGAAGCTCTGTTGTTTCTTCATAGGCCTCTTTTTTTCCAAGGAAGCTCGCCCCTACAAAAAGATTAGGCATCCATTCTTTTTTGAGTGGCACTTCAATCGTTTTTGAAAAACCATCCAACTTTTCAACTCGATACTGATAAAGATTTCGGCCTTCGAGAGTAATTAAGATCGGCGCATCTTTCACAGGACCTACAATAAAGAGTTTAGCAACATCTCCAGCCTGGTAAGATTTCTTTTCAGCAATCACACTCAACTTTTGTTCGATACCGAAATCTTCCTCTCCCTCCCCCTTACCGCTCACCCAAACATGATCTTCGAATTCGACCTTGCGGCCCGCCGAATCAAGTGCTTCGAGAGTCAAGCGGTAGTAACCCCCTTCTTTAAACGAAAGAGTATTTGCCCCTTCTCCGCTGGCATTTGTTTCACCTGAATAATTCTCAGTTTTTTTGTATCGGTACTCTCCCGCTATCGCATCCCACTTCTCTCGCTCTGCTCGAACTTGATATTTTTTAGTCAAACCTTGATCTTGATAATTGTGCGTTAACACCGTTAAGGTCATCTCTTTTCCGGCACTCACAAAATAACTCGACTTGCGGGTTGAAAAATAAAAATCTCCAGCACGCACAAGCGCATCGCCCTCCCGGGTGACAATTTTTTCGGTGAGATCCTTGGCAGTCACTCGCAAGGTATAGCGTTGATTAAAAGGAAGTTTCTGGGAGTCGATACTTACAACGGCGTGGCCATTGGCATCGGTGGCTAATTTCCCCTCAGTTACAACTTCTCCATACCCCCCATAAAAATCTTCACTATAAGCTTCATCCCCCTCAAAACTAGAATCTGGCGAAAATACTTGAGAGCGATAAACTGTATATTCTAACTTCGCTTCAACCGGGGCCCCAAAGTAATATTGAGTATCGATCTGAAAATGAATCTTCTCTCCCCCATAATAAAAGCTTTTATCACCTTGAATCTCAACTTTGAATTCGGGTTTTCGATACTCTTCCACATCAAAATAAACATTGGATTGACCCAGCTCCGGAAAAGCACGCAACTCATAAGAGCCAAGCTCACCTTCTTCATCCAGATCATAATCTGCCCAAAAAGATCCTTGGGCATTTGTTTTTAAGCGAGCGGTATAAACGCTATTTCCGCGCGCATCTAAAATCTCTACAGGTACTTCCATCGGAAGAGGAACCGTATACGCCCCATCTGAATTTTGAGTTCGAACTATTCCTTTAAAATAAACTTTTTGACCCGGCCGATATAAAGGACGCTCAGTATAGAGAAAGACTTTGTATTTTTGAGAAAGCGCAGGATCAGTCGCGACACCTTCTTCTTCACCCTCTCCACCTTCTGAATCCATCGCCCCTTCTGTATTTACATTAGGGGCAAAGGCATAAGCCACGCTATTTGCTTGACGCACGACCACCAGCGGTTGATTCGCATTGTTAGTAGGGGTTTTAAATTCTGCCAAACCTTGCGAAGAGGTTTTATTGGTGAGCTTTGTTGAATCCGTAAAATAATAAACATCTGCATTTTCTAAAGCAGAAGAACCTTCAAAAGAAGAAGCGTAAACCACCAGCTTTTCTTCATCCCGCTTGAGCAAAAACCCTAAATTTGTTTTATTTACCAAAAGATTTTGAGTAAAAACTTGTTGACGATCTAAGCTAGAACCTACCGCGTGGATCAAGTAGAGCCCCACTTCTTCTACCGGTGCCCGCACTCTAAAATCGAATTGGGGAATATCTGCCTCTGGTACTTTTTCTTGCCAGTCTTTTACTTTTTGAAGGCTAGTCACTTGGGTGGGTTGAAGTTGCTCAGATTCTAAATCGCTAAAGAGATTTCCAGACTCTAAATATTTAACAAGATCCACTCGATATACATCAAAATGAACTTCGCTGACTTTTGCACCACTCAGATTGAGAAAAACTTTTTCTCCCGGAAGCTTCGTATTCTCCCACAAACTCACTGAAAGATTGGGGGCAAGCTCTTCTAATTTGAGTGTGCCCAAATCTAAAACTTGGTTTTCTTGAACTTCAACATTCTTTGAAGAATAAAAGGATTGGTAACCTTTGCGATTGATCGAGTAGTAATATTTTCCCACCGGAAGCAGGTCGACTCGAAATTCGCCAGCCGCATTGGTATTTACCTTTCGTAGGCGTGGATAAGAATTAAACTCCAGTTGAGCGCCTACAATGGGCTTACCAGAAGCATCGATCACTTGCCCTTTGACGAAACCCGTCGGCTTTTCAAGCAAGAGCGCCGATAAAGCGATCAAGAAAAGCACTGAGCAAAAAAGAAGAATGGAAAATTGTTTTTTTTGGATGCGCAAGTTCTCCCCCCAAACTCAGTGAGGAAATTAACATAAACCTATTTGAGCACCAAAGGAAATTACCGAGATTTTAGGAAAAATATTTCACAACCACTGAATACTCATCGCCGGCGAACGAGTGGCTTCTCGAATGAGCTCTAGCTCTTGGCCCTTCGCAAAAGGTGCGGGAGGAAAGATTTGATTCACATAAATCATATAATGACCCGCGGGCATATTGGCTAAATCTAAGTCAAAACCCACCATCGCCTCGCCAGGATCCATTTCCGGAGGTTTTAAGCTATTTCGGTCGTCGACATAATAAAGATTGCAAGTTAGACCTGCCTTCACTAACGCCGGATCCCAATCAATTTTTACGATTAGAGTGCCTTTTTGTCCGGTGCTCACCCACCAGGTTACATTTTGGGTTTTTAAATTCTTTTCTTCGGCACTCATTGCCCCATCAATTAAAACAGAGCTAGGATTGCGTTCAGAATAAAATTCCGAGCCATAAAAGAATTTTGTAAAATCAAAACCTGCAAATCCTTTTGATTTAGGATCTAACGATTTACGGCCATCAATTGGATTATCCACTCGGGTGGGAATTTGAATGGAGTAAGGGTAAAACAAAAAATCACTTTCGGCCTTTGGTGT
>CAYWGE010000032.1:0-4969 GCA_964457215.1 uncultured Pseudomonadota bacterium | reverse complement strand
TTGAGATCTGCAAATCAAAAAAACTTTTTAAGGCAAGTAACATTCTTACCTTGAAGCGATCTAGAATATTGGTGGAGGTACCAGCTTGCTGATTTTTAGGGATGAGTTCTTCTTGAACTACCGAATGATCTAAATTGAACCGATTTTGATAGCCCAATGCTTCAATTTTATCTTGAGCGGCATCATAATGCACGTAGCTCACATTACTTTTCATTTCTTGTTTGGGCTCAAAAAACAAATAAAAGTAATTTCCACCTGCAGCTAACTCTGCCACTTGAGTAGCCAAACCAGTAGGAGACGCTTTTTCTCCACCATCTTTTAACATAAACAGTAGTAGTTCATCTTCGTCGAGCTTACCATCTCCACTCGCCAGATCGATGCGTCGCGAAAGCGATTGATCTAAAACCCAGCGTCGCCGCGTTGAAAACTTATCAGCGGCTCTTTCATCGATTTGAAAAGGAATCGCCTTCCATTGTCCACCTTGAAAAACGCGAAGACTTAATTTTGAAATATCTTTACCGACAAAATTACTTAGTTGAGTACCTAAAACCTCTACTACAGTAATAGAGGGCCTCGCCCATGTCGCGGGAATCCAAGAGCTCGAAAAGAGAAAAACAAAAAATAAAAAGGTAAGTTGGCGCTTCACTTCAATGCTCCTCATAGAATGGACTTAAAAATTTCAGTGTTTTCTAGCACAAAGAAAAGGACTATGGTTATTAACTTTTTTATTAAGCCTATTTTAAGGTACAACCATAAGTATTTCTAATTTTTAAGTAGTAATTTATTACTCCTTAAAAATTGAAATGCTATAGAATAGGGGCAATATGAACTCTTTGTTTTTAAAAACGGTTTTCTTTTTTGCGCTTATTTTTACACCGCTCACAGGCCTTACGCAAACCGGTCGAGCGCCCAACAGTGTGCCACTCCCTTTACAAGCGCCCCGCTATCCACAGGGGGTCAATCCTTCACTTTATGCACCCAATGACGGAATCTACGACTGGAATATTAAAGACACCTCTCCGGATGCAGGACCTTGCCACTTTGACGAGCGGGCAGGAATGTGGGTGGGCAACTGCAATGGGTCATTAGATACCCCAGGCTTTTCGATCACAGTACCTCGCCAAATTAAGCATTAAATTGAATTAAAAATTGGATCTTAAAGAAAGAGGATTTAAGCTCTCAAATTCTTGAATGAGTTCTTTGGATTTTTCATTCAAGGTTTTGGGAACCACAATATTCGTAATAATATAAAGATCACCCTTTGTTTTGGTCTCTAGATTGAGGACACCTTTTTCTTTGAGACGAAATTTTTGATTGGAGGGAGTTCCAGGAGGAATTTTCAATTCTGCATGACCTTGCAAGGTGGGCACCCGAATGGTCGCCCCTAAACTTGCTTCTCCTACACTGATCGGCGCTTCTAAAAATATATCATTTCCTTCCCGCCAAAATAAAGGATGGGGTTTTACTTTAATTTCAATATACAGATCACCCGGTTTTCCTTGACGGTAAGGAGCGGGCTCACCTTTTCCTGCGAGACGAATTTTTGAGCCTTGATTCACCCCTGCCGGAATTTTCACTTCGATTTTTTCGATTTTTCCATCGTGTTGAATGGAGATTTTTGAAAGAGTGCCTAAGGCAGCCTCTAAAAAAGAAATCTCCATCGAATAATACAAATCTTTACCACGCTGCTGAGCGCCTGAAAAATCTTCGCGTGGGCGGGCTCGGCCTCCGCTAAAAACATCCCCAAAAATATCGCCTAAGTCTTCGTGAACAGGACCTCGAGTGCGTCGCCCGCCCGCCCCAGCCTTGCGCAGAATATCGGCGAAGTCTTCGAAACCAAAATCATTTCGCCCTCCATCGCCTCCCCCTCGGGCGGTATACGCCCATTGAGAAGGATCAAATCCTGCACCGCCTCCGGGAGACCCTTGAGGGCCATAGGCGCCAAATAAATCATATTGTTTGCGTTTTTCTTTGTCGGAAAGAACTTCGTAGGCCTCTGAAATTTCTTTGAAGCGCTCTTCGGCCTGCTTATCTCCCTTATTCACATCAGGATGATAACGCTTCGCCAAGCGACGGTAGGATTTTTTAATTTCATCTTCCGGAGCATCTTTCAAAACTCCTAAAATTTCATAAAAATTTTTGGGCATATATTAAGGATGAAACTTTTCCTACTTATTGACTCTTTCTAAATACTCATGTGTTGCGGTGTCGACTTTTATAATTTCCCCTTCGCTAATAAATTGAGGGACTTTAACCATCAGACCCGTTTCTAATTTGGCAGGCTTATAACTTGAAGTGGCTGTTTGTCCTTTCATGGACGGTTCTGTTTCTACGATTTTCAATTCAATGGTTTTAGGAAGATCCACGCCAATCGGTTTTCCTTCATAAAATTGAATGTTAATCACGGTATCGGGAAGTAAAAAATGAACCGCATCTCCTAAATCGGAGGCATTCAAATGAATCTGTTCGTAGGTTTCGGTATTCATAAAATGGTAGGCATCGCCTTCAAGATACAAAAATTGCATTTTCTGAACATCTAAATCCACCTTCTCAACCTTATCAAAAGAAGAAAAGCGCTGCTCAAGTTGGCTGTTATTCCGAATATTTCGCATCTTCACTTGCATGAAAGCGCGAAGGTTTCCGGGAGTGCGATGAATGGATTCCATCACATAATAGACATTTCCCTCGAATTGGATAATCATTCCTGGGCGAATTTGGTTTGCTGACAACATACGAAATCTCCTGTTTCTTCTTTTCTATTTAAGTTAAACAGGGCTCTAGCCTGTTTGTTTTGAGAGGTTGCAAAATATAATAATAAAGATGCAACCTATCAGGGACGAATGGGCAAGTTTGGTAACATAGGCACCCTGGGTTAGGCAAGTCTTCTAATCATTATGAAACAAGCGCTCACTCCCCCTCGAAAAAGCATTCTCAAAGCCTTGCTGGCTTTACTGCTTTTTTTCTTTGTCTTTCAAAGTCTATTTTGGGTGGTGGAGGTCTATTTATTTAATTACCGTAACCCCAACACTACCGCTTTTATTCGAACTTATCTCAACAAATGCCCTGTCACGGGTAAAGATTGCCCTTTTGAGCAGTTTTGGAAACCTTTGAGTGAAATTGCTTCACCTCTTCAGGAAGCCGTTTTGATCGGAGAAGACGATCGTTTTTTTGAGCATGAGGGAATAGATACCGAAGCAATGGAGGAATCGCTCGAAGCGAACCTCAAAAAGAAAAAAATTGTTCGGGGGGGCTCTACTATTACACAACAACTCGCAAAAAATCTTTTTCTTTCCTCTTCGAAAAACCCCCTTCGAAAAATCAAAGAAATTGTAATGGCTTTACTCATGGAAAAAATGCTCAACAAGGCCCGAATTTTAGAAATTTACTTGAATGTGATTGAATGGGGCAAAGGCATCTATGGCGCTGAAGCAGCCAGCCTGCACTATTTTGGCAAATCCGCTAAAAATTTAAACAGCGATGAAGCCGCTTATCTAGCCGCAATTATTCCCAACCCTCAGCTCTATACCTCGAAACAAACTCGCCGTGCAGAGCGTCGCAAAACAATTCTCTTAAAACGCATGCGAAACCGTTCTTTTGAAGAATTGAAGAATAACAGTTGACTGTAAAAAACACACTTTGATAGGGTCCGCCGTCCTAAAATTTTGCACTGCAAAATTTTCGTATCACGAACACGTTTTACGAGCTTGTGATACGTCCCGCGCAGCGGGATCTGGGCCGGTAGCTCAGTTGGTAGAGCACTGCCCTTTTAAGGCAGGTGTCCCGGGTTCGAGCCCCGGCCGGCTCATAAAATCTTTCCACGCTCGATGCGGGGAAAGATTTTCGTTTCACGAGCACGTGCAACGAGCACGATTTATGTTTGATTTCGAAAGACTGGATGTTTACAAGCTGGCGCTTGAGTTTTGCAGTGAAGTCAATGAACTGCTTGACCAACTTCCTCGAAAAGAATTTGTTCTTTTTGATCAGCTTAAGCGAGCTTCACTTTCTATACCTTTGAATATTGCGGAAGGCTCTGGCCGTTGGCAAGAACGAGACCGCCGCCAGTTTTTCCTAATCAGTCGGGGGTCTGTTTTCGAATGTGTGCCACTCCTGACTCTTTTAGAGAAAAAAGGATTTTTAGATAAGAAGAATCACGCGTTATTACGGGAAACCCTTTCTCGTTTAGCGCAAATGTTAACAAAAATGGCCCAAAATCTTTCCCGTGCTCGTGACTCGAGCTCGTGAAACGAAAATTTAATTCGGCTCAAGGCCGAATTAAATTTTGTCCCCATCGTCTAGTGGCCTAGGACACTGCCCTTTCACGGCAGCGGCACGGGTTCGACTCCCGTTGGGGACGCTATTTACAGGACTGGTGAACCTCATCAATTTGGTGAGGTTCACTTCCCCCTGTGCTTCATAAAAGCACTCTTTGCCGTTCTTTCGAGGCACCATCTTTACCGGCTTTACAAATAAGCTCTTAAAATACGCATTCGCTCTCGATACATCCTGAATTAAAATTTCATCCAAGTTACAAAGACTGTTTTGGATAAAATAAGGCGTCACAAATAATCTTTTAGGTTCTCTGCCTTTAAGGTTAAACAATTGAGCTTCTAAGGATGATTTTCGTTCTTCCGCAGTCTTCAAAGCGCTTGCCACAGTGTCGGAAGCATTCCCTTCCGAGATAAAATGCACAAAATTGGCGATATTCTTTTCCACTTTAGAAAGATCTTTTTCGACCTCTTGAATTTTTTGAGGAATAACGGAAAGCCGTTGAGCAATACGCTCGTTGTATTGGTTACAAATTCGGTCGACTGTTTTTGGGTCAGAAAGCCATCCTCGCAAATCCTTTAACAAAGTATATTCAACCCAATTGATCTGGACCATGCGCTTATTTTTACAGCTACCGATTCGGTTTGCGCTGCGACAACCTAAGTAGCCTCCGGCTTTTCCGGAAATCGTCATGAAATTTCCA
>CAYWGE010000031.1:2199-11442 GCA_964457215.1 uncultured Pseudomonadota bacterium | reverse complement strand
CAGGTTGATCCCGGAGAAGGGGTGTTTTATGGCCCTAAAATCGACGTTAAAATTAAGGATATGCTAGGGCGGTCTTGGCAATGTTCTACTGTTCAGGTCGATTTTAATTTGCCTGAGCGATTTAATATTGAATATGTGGCTGAAGATGGTAGCCGTCAGCGACCGATTATGATTCATCGGGCTTTAATGGGCTCGTTAGAGCGGTTTTTTGGGGTTTTAATCGAGCATTATGCAGGGGCTTTTCCTTTTTGGCTGGCCCCTTCCCAAATTATTCTATTGCCGGTCAACGATGCTCAAGTACCTTATGCGAAACAAATTCAAGAACAGTTGGCTAGACAAGGCCTGCGGGTCGATGTAGATTCGCGGTCTGAAAAATTAGGCTTAAAAATTCGAGAAGCCCAGCTTGAAAAATATCCCTATATGGCAGTAGTGGGAGCCAAAGAACAAGAGGCGGGAACGGTGAGTCTACGATCTCGAACTGAAGGTGATAAAGGGGTTTTGAAGTTAGAAGATTTGTTTCGGCTTTTTGAGAAAGAATTAACCAGTAGCCACTAATCACTGGCCACTAACAACTGATAACTGTTTTTAAAGGGGGGGTGTTCTATTAGCAGAGAAAATCTTCGCATTAATATTAATCGCAGAATTCGTGCAACTGAAGTGCGAGTTATTTCGTCCGATGGTAAACAACTCGGGGTGTTTCCTACCGAGCAAGCATTACGATTGGCAGAAGCAGAAGGGTTGGATCTCGTAGAAATTGCTCCAACAGTAAAACCTCCTGTGTGTAAAATAATCGACTTTGGAAAATATAAATATCAGCAGGCTAAAAAAGTACAGGATGCGAAAAAACATCAAACCATTATTCATTTAAAAGAAGTAAAATTTCGTCCCACTACCGATGTGCACGATTTTGAATTTAAAGTTCGCCATGTCCGCCGTTTTATTGAAGGGGGAGACAAAGCAAAGGTCTCGGTTACTTTCAAAGGTAGAGAAATGGCTTACATGGATAAAGGCCGTGAGATGTTGAAAAAAGTCTTAGAAGCGGTAAAAGACATTGTGACAGTTGAGGTTGCACCTAAAGTTGAAGGAAGAAATTTATTTATGATTGTTACACCTAAGGGGAAAGAACATGCCAAAGCTTAAAACGAAAAAAAGTGTTTCGAAAAGAGTAAAAGTGACTAAAACAGGAAAAGTAAAGTTTGCGAAAGCGAATCGTCGTCATATTTTGACGAGCAAGCCGCATAAACGCAAACGACAACTCCGTGGAGGAGCGATTTTAACCAAAGCAGATGAGGCGCGAGTTAAGATTATGCTGCCTTATGCTTAAGAAGTTTTTCAGTGCCTCTCTCAAGAGAGGTCAATAGAAGAAAGGTAATAGTTATGCCAAGAGCAAAACGTGGTTTTAAAGCAAAACGTCGTCGAAAGAAAGTTCTAAAGCAGGCCAGTGGTTACCGTGGTGCACGCTCGAAGCTTTTTAGAACTGCCCAAGAAGCGGTCGATAAAGGTTTGCAATATGCCTATAAAGATCGTCGTCTTAAAAAACGAGATTTTCGCAGCTTATGGGTTATGAGAATTGGAGCTGCCGCAAAATTAGCAGATCTTTCTTATAGTAAGCTGATGAATGGTCTTAAAAAAGCGCAAATTTTGTTGGATCGTAAAGTGCTTTCTGAAATTGCTATTTCGGATGCATTAGGTTTCAACAAATTAGTAGAATTGGCAAAACAAGCACTCAAGTAGTTATCAGTTGTCAGTTGCTAGTTATCAGATGAAGGTACGTGGAAATTATAAAAAGTACCAGAACTGTTAACTGATAACTAGTAGCTAGTAACTATCTTTCAATGTCTCTTCTTGAAAAAATCGACGAACTTCGTGACTTAGCTCTTCAAGAGTTTTCGACAGTACGGAGTGAAGAAGACGCCTTTAATCTGAAAGTAAAATTTTTAGGTAAAAAAGGGTCTCTGACGGAGATTTTAAAAGATTTAGGGAAAATGGATGCTTCTTTGCGTCCTCAGGTGGGCCAAGCAGCAAATGCCTTTAAGAGTTTTTTTGAAGAGAAAGTCCAAGAAGCGCTTTCCAAACATAAAAATCTTGCCTTACAAGAATCGCTTGCAAAAGAAAAAGTAGATATCAGTTTGCCCGGACGTGCGACTAGCCCAGGCCATATTCATCCTATTACGCAAGTGTTAGATCAGGTGCGTGAGTTTTTCCTGCGTTTTGGATTTGATGTGTTCGAAGGCCCCGAGATTGAAACGGATTATTATAATTTTGAGGCTTTAGCCATCCCCTCCGATCATCCTGCTCGAGATATGCAAGATACATTTTACTTAAAGCATACAGTGGGAAAAAAAGAAAACTTACTTCTTCGAACCCATACTTCTCCCGTTCAAATCCATGTGATGAAAAAAAATAAACCCCCACTTCGTATGATTGCGCCAGGCCGCGTCTATCGTCGCGATTCGGATGTGTCACACACTCCTATGTTTCATCAGGTAGAGGGTTTGTGGGTGGATGAGTCGGTCAGCTTTGCCGATTTGAAAGGTGTATTGGCAGAGTTTTTAAAAGATTTTTTTGGAGAGAAACTCTCTGTCCAATTTCGGCCGAGTTATTTCCCTTTTACAGAACCTTCGGCAGAAGTCGATATCGCTTGCATGATTTGTTCGGGCAGCGGCTGTCGAGTCTGTAAACAGACCGGATGGTTAGAGGTGATGGGTTGTGGAATGGTTGACCCTGCTGTTTTTGCATCTGTGGGTTATGATTCTGAAAAATATAATGGTTTCGCATTTGGCATGGGCATTGAGCGTTTAGCAATGTTGAAGTTTGGCATTGATGATATTCGTTTGTTTTTTGAAAATGATCTACGTTTTTTAAAACAGTTTTGAGAAAAAAATGAAATTTACCCTGAATTGGCTCAAAGAATTTGTTCCGGTAAAACTCTCCCCGAAAGAGTTGGGGGAAAGGCTTACCCATGTGGGCTTAGAGGTAGAGTCTGTTCAAAAAGTCGGAGAGATTCCTGCCGGAGTGATTGTTGCTCAAATTGAAAAAATGGAAAAACATCCTCAAGCCGATCGCTTGACGGTTTGTCGAGTGAATGTAGGTGGAGAGTATCGCACGATTGTTTGTGGTGCGAAGAATATGAAAGAAACCGACAAAGTTGCTTTGGCCTCTCCCGGCACTCTTCTCCCCGACGGTAAAAAAATTGAAAAAACAAAGTTGCGTGGTGTGGACAGTGAAGGAATGCTTTGCTCCGAAAAAGAGTTGGGACTTTTAGAAAATTCCGCAGGGTTAATGATACTTCCTACCGAGGCAAAATTAGGATCTGAGCTCTCAGAAGCGCTTTCTGTTTCAGACACTCTCTTTGAAGTGAATGTCACACCCAATCGTGCCGATTGCCTTTCAATCTTGGGGATTGCGCGAGAAGTTGCTGCCTTTACAGGAGAGGCTCTAAAAGAAATTGTTTCTGTTTTGCCGCCCCGGACTTTTTCTCTTAAGGATCGACTTACACTTGAATTGCCGGAGTCCGAAAAAAGTTTTTGCCCTCGGTATACTGCCCGTTTAATGCAAGGAATAAAGGTAGCACCTTCGCCATGGTGGGTGGCTTTACGATTAGCCTGGTTAGGGGTTCGCAGCATTAACAATGTAGTGGATGCAACTAACTATGTAATGCTTGAACTGGGGCATCCGTTGCATGCCTTCGATTATCAAATGATATCGGGCAAAAAAATTATTGTGAAGCGTCCTGCAAAAAAAATACGAATAAAGACTTTAGATGATCAAGAGCGTGAAGTAGGTACTGAAGATTTGTTAATTCAGGATACCGAGAAGCCCTTGGCCATTGCGGGCGTGATGGGTTTAAGTAATTCGGGTGTTGAAGATTCTACAAATACTTTAGTTTTAGAAGCCGCTGCTTTTCAGCCCACTAGCATCCGAAAAACTTCCCGTCATTTAGGTCTAAGCAGCGAATCCAGTTATCGTTTCGAGCGAGGAGTAGATCCAAATGGCTTGATGAGAGCCTCCGATCGCCTTGCGCAATACATTCATCAATGGGCGGGTGGGGAGATTTCTGAAGAGGTTTTAGATTCCGCTCCTGAAGGGTTCGCTTCCAAGAAAATTAATTTGAGAAAATCTCGAATTCAAAAAATCTTAGGTAAAAATTTTGAAGGTGAAAAAATTACGCAAACTTTAGATCGGCTTTCTTTAAAACCTCATTCTTTAAATTCAGATTCATGGAATTGTTCTGTGCCGACTTGGCGTTTCGATTTAGATCGCGAAATTGATTTAATTGAAGAAGTTGCCCGAAGTTTAGGATATCAAGAAATCCCCGCTTCTTTGCCTGCCGGAGCTTTTAAACCCGCAAAAGATCATTCGGGTGCAGGGGACGAAGTACGATTGCGAAATGTGTTAAAAGGTCTTTCGTTTGTTGAGGCGATCCATTACAGTTTTTGTGCTCCTGAGCTATTTCAGAAAATAGGTCTTTCGACGGAAAGATCACTCACTTTAGCGAATCCTCTTTCTGAAGATCTTTCAATGATGCGCTCTTCATTGATCCCAAATATTTTATCTTGTTTACAGAAGAATTTAAGCTATCAAAACAAAAACTTACGTGTATACGAGCTTCGAACTGTATTTCAGCAAGATGCTTTAGAGCTTCAAGAAAATCAAAATCTTGCCTTAGGCTTGATGGGTATGCGTGAGCAAAGGCATTGGGCTTTTTCCCAAGAGCCGCTTGATTTTTATGATTTAAAAGCAGTACTTGAAAAAATTTGGCAAGAGTTTAAGTTCTTTGAGTTTGAATTAAGGCCTTCGAAGCAAGCTTATTTGCACCCTGGGGTTTCTGCAGAGATTTGGGTAGAAGGAATAAAGGTAGGGGATTTTGGTTTAATTCATCCTTTGATTGCAGAAAAATTTGATTTACCTCCCTCCGTGTTACTGGCAGAAATCGTTTGGAGTGTTTTAAAACAAAAAAATAAAAACTTGAAAAGATATAGTTCTTTACCACGTTTTCCGGGCATCGAAAGGGATTTGACCTTGCTTGCCCCAGAAGTTTTAGTTGCAGATGAATTGAAAAGAGCTTTTGAAAAAATTGAAGCACAACATTTAAAATCGGTGCACTTAGTTGATGTTTATCAGGGAGAGCCTATTCCTGTAGGTAAGAAAGCATTTACCTATAGTTTGTTTTACCAAGATTTAGAAGGCACCCTGACAGATGAAGAAGTGAATGTAATTCATGAAGAAGTGGTGAAAAAAATACAAAACCTTTTACCGGTGGAATGGAGGTAGTTATGAGTGAAGTTGTAGAAGAAAAACAAGAAGGCACCATGACCAAAGCTGATATTGTAGAAGCCATTTATGAAAAGATTGGTTTCTCTAAAAAAGAATCAGCTGAGATTGTGGAAATGGTTTTTGATGCCATGAAACACACCCTAGAGCAGGGTGAGAAAATTAAAATTAGTGGGTTTGGAAACTTTGTGGTCAGAGCGAAGAAGCCGCGCATTGGCCGAAATCCGCAAACGGGCGAAGAGATTGAAATTTCAGCGAGGAAGGTGTTGACATTTCGTCCGAGCCAGGTACTAAAAGTAGCACTAAATAAATAAGAATTTGCGATGAATTTTGTGATTTCTTCTCATCGCTCATGACTTGTCATTAAAGGGGGCTTGCTTGAACAGTAAACAACAACGCGTTTTGAGTGAAGAACAAAACTTATCTTCAGTGATCCCTGATAAACTTTATTTTAAAATTGGAGAGGTCGCTGAAATAGTCGGAGTAAAACCTTATGTGTTGCGATACTGGGAAACAGAATTTTCAGATATAGCGCCCAGTAAAAGTAAAACAAATCAACGCTTATATAAGCGTAAAGAAGTTGAAAAAATTTTAAAAATTCGAGATTTGCTGTATCGTGAAAAATATACAATTAGTGGTGCTCGAAAACGACTAAAAGAAATTACAAAAGATGGTAAAATAATTGTTGAAGAAGAAAAGAAAGATCAAATTTCCCTTTTCTCCAACGTGCCTAATAAAGATTTCTTGCAAGCTTTAAGAGATCAGTTGCAAGAGTTGTTAGGGCTCATTAGTGCAAGAAACTAAGGTTTTCTTAATACACTAAATTCGATAATCGATTGACGAAATTTGCGACAGCCTCTTAATGTTATAAGAGTTTTAAAACAGAGGGGGTAGCACCTTACGATTAGAAATATGAAATGAAAGGTGCAGCAAATTTTCGGGGCGTAGCGCAGTCCGGTAGCGCACTCCCTTGGGGTGGGAGTGGTCGCTGGTTCAAATCCAGTCGCCCCGATTTATTCCGATCCAAATTACTTGTCGGAACTTACTTTAAGAGGAGGTCTTGCTTTTCTCCTCTAAAAGCCTCATGATTAGATATTGGGAGTTAAGTTCATTATAAATTCATGCTTATTTTAGTTTCCAACGATGATGGGGTATATTCAAAAGGGATCAAAGCCTTAGCGCAGGCGCTTAAAAAAATAGCGGATGTTGTAGTCGTTGCGCCCGACCGCGAAAAGAGTGCTGCATCTCATTCTCTCACACTTCACCGTCCTCTCCGAGTTCAAAAAATTTCACCTAAAGTTTTTTCAGTGGATGGCACACCTACTGATTGTATCACTTTAGGTATTTATGAAATCTTAAAACGCAAACCCGATTTGATTATTTCTGGCATTAATAAAGGGGCAAATTTAGGAGACGATGTGCACTATTCAGGCACTGTTTCCGCAGCCCTTGAGGGTGGAATTTTTGGCGTGCCTTCGATCGCAATTTCTCTAATGGGCAGAGAGCGCCTTATTTTTACGGCTGCGGCAAATTTTGCCGTTAAACTTGCAAAAAAAGTAGCGAAAGAAGGCTTGCCACCTGGCGTTATTTTAAATGTGAATGTACCTAACATTCCAGAGAACCAAATCAAAGGTCATGCTTGGGTGAAATTAGGTAAAAGAAATTACGGCGATATTATTGTAGAAAAAATGGATCCCCGAGGCCGGGCCTATTATTGGATTGGGGGAGATGAAAAAGGTTTTGTGGATATCCCCCATTCCGATTGTAATACAATACTTGAAAATAAAATCTCAATTACTCCTCTACGTATCGATATGACCGATCATGCGATTCTCAAAAAGTTTAAAAGCGGGTCGTTATAAAACTACGAATCCTGAAGAGAGATCAGAATATTGGCGGTCTCTTCCGCAGGATTACGCCGTCGCACGCCGCAAAATGCTTGAAGAGCATTTGAAGCCCCGTGGAATTCACGATAGGCGTGTCTTAGAGATCATGCAGGCCCTCCCTCGACATTACTTTGTCGACGAAGCTTTAATCTCCCAGGCTTATAATGATACCCCCTTAAATATTGGACTAGGCCAAACCATCTCTCAGCCTTTTATGGTGGCGATGCTCGCTCAAGCCTTAGATTTAAAAGGCGACGAAAAAGTACTCGAGATTGGCACTGGTTGTGGTTATCAAACAGCAGTACTTGCCGCTTTAGCCAAAAAAGTTTATTCGATTGAAAGACTTTCTCCCTTGTTGTTGAAAGCGCGTGCCAATTTGAAGCGACTTGGTGTAAGAAATGTAGTATTAAAGTTGGGCGATGGATCGTTAGGCTGGGCTGAAAATGCTCCCTACGATGCCATTGTGGCTGCGGCCGTTTCACCGCAAGTGCCAAGGCCTTTTTTAGATCAACTCGCGCCAGAAGGGCGTTTGGTGATGCCCGTGGAGCGAGACGGTGTTCAATATTTAATTCTTGTTCGTAAAGTGGGGCAGGGCTTCCACGAAAAAATTTTGGGGGAATGCCGATTCGTCAAACTAATCGGTCAACATGGTTTTATGATGGCGCAGTGAAAACGCGTGTTTTATTCCGCTGTTTTTCTGCATTGCTTCTTCTTGTTCTTTTAAGCTCGTGTTCTGATTTTGCCTCTATCTTTCGAAAAGGGAGTGGCAAACGAAATCCCAGTGGCCGGGAGATGGCGGGTCGTAAGCAGCGCGGTGCAGGGGGCAAAGTTGTAAAGGGAATGTTTATTTGGCCAATCAACGGTGAGGTGAGCTCTGGGTTTGGCGACCGCGATGGCCATCCGCACGATGGAATTGATATTCGTTCTCCAAAAGGCACTCCTATCAAGGCGGCTGCTGAAGGAGAGGTGGTCTTTGCAGGAGATATGCAGGGATACGGAAATTTAATTTTAATTAAACACCGCGATAATTATTTCTCGGCGTATGCTCATAACGACGAAAATTTAACCAAAGAAGGAAAGAAAGTAAGCCAAGGGGAGTTGATTGCGAAAGTGGGGGATACGGGCCGCGCTACTGGTTATCATCTTCATTTTGAAATTCGTTATAAATCCACTCCGATGAATCCTATTTCTTTTTTACCTTCGCGTTAATTTGAAAGGGCTTTTATGAAACTGGAAGAAGAACTTAAAAAGAATATTCGAGATGTCCCGGATTTTCCAAAGCCGGGGATTATTTTTAAAGATTTAACACCCCTTTTCCAAACACCTCCTCTTTTTAAAAAAATTGTGGATGCATTCGCAGAACGCTACAAGTCGCGTGAGATTGATGTGATTGTAGGTATTGAATCCAGAGGATTTTTATTGGCCGCTCCTTTAGCTTATCTTCTGCAACAAAAATTCTCTCTTGTCCGTAAAAAAGGAAAGCTCCCCTGGAAGACAGTCAGTGAAACTTATGATTTAGAATACGGAACCGACACTATTCAAATGCATGAAGATGCGGTGGAACCAGGAAATCGTGTTTTAATCTTAGACGATCTATTGGCCACGGGCGGTACTGCCTTGGCAGCCTCAAATCTTATTCAGCGGATGGGTGGGCATGTCGTAGAATGCGCCTTTGTCGTAGAATTAGAATTCTTAAAAGGTAGAGAAAAATTAAAAGGGATCGAAGCGGTTTCTCTAATAAAATATTAAACTTCATTTGCCCCCGTAGCTTCCACCAAAGGCGGATCCCGCCAGAGCGGGACAGGGCATAAATTTTAAGATGTTTGCCCCCGTAGCTCAGGGGATAGAGCAGCGGTTTCCTAAACCGTTGGTCGCATGTTCGAATCATGCCGGGGGCGCTTAGACTTACGTCAATTCAACTGCATGCTTGTACCTAGGTACAAGCGACCGCTTTGACGCTTAGCGCAACAAAAAGGCCCCGGTATTGCCAGGGCCCAATCGCCGCTAGTTATTCAGTAACGAGTGACTGATTACTCATGTATGCAGCAAGAGGAGTGCTGCTCGCCCTTCACCTCATTCTTTG
>CAYWGE010000031.1:0-2189 GCA_964457215.1 uncultured Pseudomonadota bacterium | reverse complement strand
AGGAGGAAGTGGTTGGAGCTTGAGCGGAAACCGATCGTCTCGGGGGCGTAAATCTTCTCTTTTTTCGAAGCACCTCAAAACTTCATCTATTTGCTCAAAAATTACTTCTATTTGACACTCTCTTCAAAAACTTGTATTTTAATAGTAATTCTAAGTAGTTAGCTAAAAGTATCTATTAAAGTTAAACGTTGTTAATTTCTGTAGGGAGGGTTTCATGAATAAGTCGGATTTAATAGAGCAATTGACTGAGAAAACGAAAAAAACCCATAAACAAATTGAAGAAGTCGTTAATTTAATCTTTGATTCGTTGACTCATGCCCTTGTAAAGGGTGAAAGAATTGAAATTCGAGGATTTGGCAGTTTTGTGAGTCGTAGTTATGGGGCTTATCGTGGAAGAAATCCCCGAACCAATGAATCGATTGAAGTAAAACCTAAACGTCTTCCCTTTTTTAAAGTAGGAAAAGAGTTGAAAGAACGGGTGGACGGTTCGCCTAAATCTTCTTAATTATTAAGCTAAACATCTTAAAAATTATTCATGACTTTAAACGCGGAAAAAATATTGAGTACGCTCTGTGTGCTTTTTACCCCAAAATTGGGCAAGGTTTTGGGACGGCGCTTATTAGAGCAGGTAGGTTGGCAGGATTTATTAAATCCTAATCTTCTTCAGAGAACCATTCCCGGCATCCCTTTTGCTCTTCTGCAAGCTTTGCAAAGTTTAAATGTTCGAAAACGCGCTCATGAAGAATTCGAATGGCTTGAAAAAAATCAGATCACTCTTCGGTGCATTTTAGATGAGGATTATCCCTCTTTGCTCAAAGAAATCTCTGATGCCCCCCCTCTACTTTTTATAAGAGGCCAAAAACAAGATTGGCAAGGTTTGACTCCGATTGCTTTCGTGGGCACCAGGCAACCTAGTGCTTATGGCTTAGAGGTGGCGGAACATTTAGTGAAAGGTTTAGCAGGTTTACCGGTAATTTTAATTAGCGGTTTTGCTCGTGGCATTGACGGTGCTATTCATCGCTTAGCCCTTAAACACAATATTGCCACGGTGGGTGTTTTAGGAACAGGCGTTGATTATATTTATCCTAAACAAAATGAAGCTCTGTTTTATGAAATGCTTGAAGCAGGATGTTTTGTGAGCGAATACCCCAGCCGCACAGAACCGCATTTTGGGCATTTTCCAGAGCGGAACCGCATTATTAGCGGACTTTCTGAGGGAGTGGTGTTAATCGAAGCTCCTGAGAAAAGCGGTTCGCTTATTACCGCCACTTGTGCCTTAGAGCAAGGGCGTGAAGTGATGGCAGTACCTGGAAGTATTTTCTCTGATAAAAATCGAGGATCTCATGCCTTGATCGGCCAAGGTGCGAAGCCCATTCAGTCTGCCCAAGATATTTTAGAAGGTTTGGGTTTAAGTGTTCAGTCGGTTTCTACCCAAATCCAGCCTCAGCCTTCTTTAAAGTTAGCAGAAATTGAACAAAAACTTTTTGAAATTTTATCACATCAACCTCTTCACATTGACAAAATTTCCGAGCTGAGTAAGCTCGCCGCCCCTTCAGTTGCTTCGACCCTGACCACTTTAACCTTAAAGGGGATTATTGAAGAGTTGCCTGGGAAGTATTTTGTGAGGAATTGAAATATTATAATTCCCTCTCCTTACAAAGGAGAGGGTTAGGGAGAGGTCTAGAGTTGCAGACCTCCCCCCGACCCCCTCCTTAACTAAGGAGGGGGAGAGAGCGAATATGGCTAAAAAACTGCTCATTGTTGAATCCCCCGCAAAAGCTAAGACGATTGGGAAATATCTGGGTAAAGATTTTTCAGTGAAAGCCTCAGTCGGTCATGTGAAAGACCTCCCGGTGAGTAAACTTGGGGTTGATGTCGAAAAACAATTTGAGCCTACCTACGAAGTCATTAAGGGCAAAAAAAAGGTGATCGATGAACTGAAAAAAGCGGCCGAGGGTGCCGAAGCGGTTTATCTGGCCACCGACCCGGATCGCGAAGGCGAGGCTATTGCCTGGCATATTGCGGAAGAAATTCGGGGTAAAGCAAAAGCCAAAAAAACAAAAAAGGGCGCTGCAGTTTCTACAAGTGTTCCCGTCCATCGGGTTCTTTTTCATGAAATTACAAAGCGCTCTGTGCAAGAAGCCTTGAAGAATCCGTTAGAGCTCAATCAACAACTCTTTGAAGCGCAG
>CAYWGE010000030.1:1069-11861 GCA_964457215.1 uncultured Pseudomonadota bacterium | reverse complement strand
CCAGCGGGTGTACATGCGAAAAAGCATGCCCGTCCAGTCGCAGGACTCTGTCCCCCCCGCTCCCGCATTAATGGACAAGACCGCTGAGCATTGATCTTCGGGCGCCGAGAGCATCGCTTCAAATTCCGCTTCGGCGACTTCTGTCTCAGCAGTTTTCAACTCCGTTTCGGCTTCTTCCCAATCGAAAATCTGTCCTGATTCTTGCGCTAAAGTGGCCAAAAGTTCTGCATCTTCTACCTTTTGAAGTCTTTTTTTAAATTGCTCAGCAACACTTTCGAGACTGCTTAATTCTTTACTGATTTTTTGAGCTTCTTGGGCATTATCCCAAAAACCAGGCGATAAAGTTTTCTCTTTGAGAATTTGAATACGGTTTTCATGCTTTTCTAAGTCAAAGCCTCCTCCGCACATTTTCTAACCGTTCTTTTAAGAGGCTCACTTTTTCATGAAATTCTTTAGACATTTTTTCTTCTCCAAAAACAGGAAATTAAAAATAACACACCCATCAATCCTAAACAAAAACCCGCAAACATATCTCCGTATTTTGTATAAAAAGTAGAACTTTCGTGTAATCCCACTTCATCTACCAAAAAATCTCGCACAAAAATAGGCAACCGCTTTCTTAGTGTTCCATCCGGATTAAAAGTCGCCGTAATTCCTGTATTGGTAGCCCTGACTAAGCTAAGTCGCGCTTCGATGGCACGGAATGCAGAGAAGGCTAAATGCTGAGGTAAGGCTGAAGAATTTTCATACCAGGCATCGTTAGTCAAATTCACTAAAAGATTCGCACCTATTTTTGCTACCCTTCGAGTTAATTCAGGAAAAATATCTTCATAACAAATTAAAATTCCCATCCTGGCCTGACCTGAATTTAATAAAACAGATTTTTTGCCTGGCTCAAACTCTCCCACTTGAGAGGTAAGCTTATTTAAAAAAGGAAGCATGGATTTTAATGGAATATATTCACCATAAGGAACCAAATGTTCTTTCGAATGGACTTCCGCAAGCTCCCCCCCCGCTTTAAGCAAAAAACCACTATTATGGATCGGAAATCCTAGTGGGGCAAAAAGGGCGTTGGGTGATACCTTTCCGTCTGAAATATAGGTAACCGCCCCCAATACTAGATCGATAGGATATTGGCCGACCTCCTCCAATTGTGCAGGCACGTCTAAAGCAAGTTCAAAAGGATAGGCCGATTCTGGCCAAATGGCCAGATCAACTCCCAAATGAATCGCCCGCCTTGTGAGGTCTTGATAAATGAGGACGATTTCATCACTTTTTTCAACCGCCCACTTATCATCTTGAGGAATATTGCCTTGGATTAAAGCCAACCTTAAGTGAGGAGCTTTTGCCATTTGAGCTTGGATCTTATTTTCAGAAAAGCGGCCATAAGCAATAACGATCACAAACATCACTAAAAAAGAAAAAATAGGAATCCAGGCACGGTTCCGAATTTTAAGAGGATGATACAAGCGGTCGAATCCAAACCTTAATAACTCAAAGCCCGCTACGTTTGCGAGCACAAGTAACGCACTCACTCCATAAATACCGGTAAGATCTGCAATTTGAATCAGTGAAATAAACTTCCATTGGGTATAACCAATCTGTCCCCAAGGAAAGCCCCCAACTGGAAAATAATTTCTACACAACTCAATTCCTATCCAAACGATGGGTAGAACCAAGAATCGGGGAAGCAAAAGACGTTTTTCGATGAAAGCAGAAACGAAAAAAATAGAGGCAAAATAAACAGATAAAATCCCCACTAAAATTAATAAGACTAATACTGAAAAGAAGGGGGTCATGTTCCCATAACCATGCATGGCAAAATAGAGCCAGTAGAGGGTTCCAAAATAATAAACTGCAGCAAAATAGAAACTGTAACGCGCTTGCTGCCAAGGTTTTTTATTTTGAAGAATGCCCAAAAGAGGAATGTAGGCAAACCAAGCCAAAAAACTTAAATCGGGAAAGGTAAAGCCGGCAATTACTGTCGGGTGAGAAAGAATTCCTAAAATGGCAGAAAGAATAATCCAAAACATAGTTGTTTAGACAGAAAAGGTCCCCCCTCTTAAGATTAAGAGGGGGTTGGGGGGAGTTGTGAGTCACTCGTAAACACAACCCCTCCTATCCCTTTCTTCTATGAGAGGTTCTAAATGAACAGGGATTGCACCTGACATTTAAAAATTTAATAGAAGAAAGGTGCTAACCTCCCCTTAACCTTAAGGGGAGGGACTTCAAGAAAAAATAATCATAAAAATCGTGGACATTATCTAAAGAAGATTTTCCAAACGTCTTTCCCACTTTTGCATGAGTTTTTCTTCTTTCACACTTTTCTCGTGGTCATAACCCAGCAAATGTAAAAAACCGTGTATAATTAAAAACAGCAACTCTTTTTCAAAACTTTTCTTATGCTCTTTTGCTTGTTTGGCGCAAGTGGGTAAGGAAATCACTAAATCTCCCAAAAAAACTTTTTGTTTTCGTGCAACCCGAGCTTCATGAAGAGGAAAAGAAAGTACATCGGTCGTTTTATTTTTTCCCCGAAATTTTGAGTTTAAGCGTTGCATGGCCTTATCGCCTACAAAGGTAATATCGAGATCAGAGCCCGCAAGCGAAAACTCTTTTAAAAAAATAGAAATCGCGCGACGGATTTTTCTCTCCGGAAAATGCCTACGTGTTTGATTACGGAGGATCATGAGCTTCTTCGAACTTCAGGTTTTTTATTGATGTCGAAATTTTTAATGGGGAGTGGAATCGTCTTTTTTTCTTCCACATCGGGATAAGCGATACGTTGATGGTAGATTCCTACTAAAACACGCACAAAACTATCGGCTATTGTTCTTAAATCGCGAAGCGTCAAATCACATTCTTCAAGCTGCTCTTCTGCAAAGCTTTTATTGATGATTTTCTGAACCATCGATTGAATCTTCGCCGGAGTTTTTTCAGGCAAAGATCTTACCGCCGCCTCTACTCCGTCGGCTAAAAGTAAAATACCCGCTTCACGGGTTTGGGGACGTGGGCCCGGGTAACGGTAATCTTCTTCTTTGACGGGAGACAAATCTTCTGTCTCATTCTCTTTCGCTTTATTGTAAAAGAAGGTGATGAGTTTAGTGCCCTGATGCTGGGGAATCATATCGATAATAGGTTTTGGCAATTTATGTTCTTCCGCTAAATCAATTCCATCTTTCACATGTGAGCAAATAATTAACGCACTCATCGAGGGCGCCAGCTTATCGTGTCTATTTTCTCCCCCCATTTGATTCTCAATAAAATAAAGTGGCTTCTTCATTTTACCGATATCGTGAAAATAAGCGCCAATGCGCGCCAAAATAGGATTAGCCCCGATCGATTCGGCAGCTGCCTCAGCCAGCACCGCAACAAGCTGACTGTGATGGTAAGTCCCGGGAGCTGTAACGATCATCTCTTTTAAGAGAGGATGATTCATATTCCCCAACTCCAACAATTTCACATCGGTGGTGTAACCAAATAGAGATTCGGCGACTGGAGTAAAAAATAAAACATACAAGGCGCTGTTGGTGCCTCCCATAAATCCTAAGGCAAGCTGGGTGAATAAATCCATACTCGTCCAGGGCTCATTCATCGAAATCACATGAATCATTTTAATCGAGACCAATACCAGCATATTAATCAAGCCAGTAAACACCCCAGCTTTTAAAATAGCCATGCGGCGATCGGCAAAAGCAATCGAGCCTGCTCCCGCAATCGAAGAAATTAAATAAAAAATAGAAAGATCGACCTCTCCTTTTAAGAAGATGCCTGAAAGCGCAGAAGCAATAATTCCAAAAATCAAGGCTGTCTCGGAATTTAAAATCAGGCGGGTGAGCATGGCTCCAGCGGCTACGGGAATCGCATAATAAAGACTTTGGATGCTCATCTCGAAAGGCAGGGTATCTTTCACCGCAGAGGCCAGCGCCGCAAACAAACGCACATGCATCAAGACCACGATTAAGTTAGCACCCATAAAGAGCAGATCACGTTTGCGAGGACTAAATTTTTTGATGTATCGCGCAGCAAAATAGAAAATTACCAAAAGAAGTAGAACAACAAAGAAAAAAGTCCCGATAAATTTAAGCAAAAAATTACTGGAGCTTTTTTTCTCGCGAATTCCTTCTAAAACAACCACATGGCGAGGCTCATAACGCTCCCCACTGCGAATAATCGATTCTCCGGCCTGATATCGAAAAATCACCGGTTTAACGGCCGCAATCGCCTTAGTTTTTCGCCACTCGGTTTCGGTAATGTTTGCATTCACATTCGGGCGGATAAAATGGCTCGCCAAATCCGCTAAAGTCTCTGCATTCACGCCCACCAGCGGCTCACCCAGAAGTAAACTTTGGGCACGCTCGTTTAAATCTTTGTGCATGTCTTCCATGTCTTTTAAAATCGAGACATCTTTTTCAACTAACTCATTTTCACCACTGGGCACTCGAACTCGACGCAGAGTAACGCCTCCGTCGGTATACTTCCCAAGCTCTGTACTATCATCGATGATAGGGCGAGAAAGTGCATAGCGCACTAAATTACGCACCAGCACTTCGAGTTCAGGACGAAATTTCGAATTGACCAGCAGCTTTGTTTCTTCGGGCTTGAGCCGAAATCCTACTTCTCTTTCAAATTGTTCTTGAATACTTTCAGGATTGGCTTTGGGATTTTCCTGAAGAAATTTGCGCATGCGGCTAAAGCTCTCTTGAACCCTTCTCTCTTCTTCATCTGCTAAGCCCTCATCGTAATCATAGACAGGTAAAACTGTGCGAAGCGCTTCTTCACGATTGACTTGAGTCGATTTAATGTCGACGATTTCATAATTTTGATCGGCTTTGACATCTTTGGGAGCAACGCCTCCCGCTCGAATATTAAGAGGTAGGGTTTCGACCTGAAAGGCTAGTAACAGAGTAACTAGTAAGCAACCGACTATAAAGAAACACCACGCCAAGGCAGGGGACTTTAGAAATCCTTGCCATGAAAGAAAATCACTTTTTCGCCAAACACCAAAAATCCGAGCCCCACTCCGCTTCTCGCTCTGAGTTTCCACTATTTTCCTCCTGGTTTTGCAGGCGCGGCAGCGGCAGGTGCGGCCTCACCCGAAACCAAAATAAAAAATTCCCGACGGCCGATTTTATCGTCGAAATCGAAGAGCACAAGTTCTTGCCAAGGGCTCACTTGTATCTTTCCTTCTGCGATAGGGAGTGTGACAGAATGGCCAACGAGTTGAGCACGAAGATGCGCGAAATTCCTGCCACTTCCCGAACGCCGATCGGGTCGTTTTTCTTGGCTAGCAGGAATTTGGGCTTCAATCCAGTTTTTATATTCTTCGTAAATTTTAGGGTCGTTTTCAAGGATAGCCACCCCCGCCGTACCCACGGGAACAAAAACTTGAACAAAACCAAAGGGAAGGTTCGCTTCGGTAACTACCCGTTTTACATCAAAGAAAACCGGCACCATATCGGTTTTGGCGGTAACGCTGACATAAGCTTTACGAAAGAGGCCCATACGAGATAAGAATCATTTTAATCCAAACCCTTCCTTTCTTGCAAGTTAGCATTTGTTTAAGGTATGGTTGATTAGCTTTTTAATGAGTACATTTGAAATTGATCAACCATAAGTATTTCTAACTTTTAATGAGCACTATCGTACTCATTAAAAGCTGAAATGCTATATATACCCTTTCAACCATGCCAAAAGCCACCACTCAAGGAATCACTATTTCTGTAGAACCTGAATACCTTCCTGATCGCTCGAATCCAGAACGAAATTATTATTTTTTTACCTATCATGTGACCATTCACAACGAAGGGGAGCAAACGGTCCAACTCCTGAATCGCCATTGGATTATTACCAATAGCTTGGGAATGCGCGAAGAAGTGCGGGGGCCTGGGGTTATCGGAGAGCAACCCGTTTTAGAGCCCGGAGAAAGTTTTGATTATAGTAGTTTTTGTCCACTTAATACCCCCCAAGGCACTATGGAAGGCAGTTACGAAATGGCTGTAGAAGGTGGTGAAAACTTCGAAGCTAAAATTCCGCTTTTTACTTTAGTGAGCGCAGGCATTGTTTATCATTAAATTTTTCTACGAACCCCACTCTACTTTTTCTTTTCTTGATAGATCTTTAAATCACCCAGATTCATTTCTGGAGAAGGCGTAATCACGCAAGCGCGATCGGGTCTAAAGCACTCAAACTTTACCTTATCTTTTTCAATCAACCCAACCGCTTCGAGTTTAGCGGTTTGACTCACTATAATAATCACATCTTTTCCTAAAATATCGACAGGAGGCTTGGCCTCGGCCCAATGTTTTGTCCACTGGTAAGCAGAAAGATCCACCGTATAGCCTAGATTTTCTTTCCAAGTTCCTCGATAGGTTTTACCCACCAAAATTTCCATCACCTCACCGTGCCGATATGCCACCATTTTTACCCGCCCAATATAGCCTGCTTCTTTTAAAATTGTAGGAAGATTCACTTCAAGGGCAGGCAAACTTTCGGCTTGAGGAGCAGATTCTAAATTTATTTTTTTCGTCTTTGCCAAGACTGAAAAACATAAAGCCATAACCACAATTAAAAATGCACTCACAGAAAGAAATCTTTTCATCGTATCCTCCTCTATATCTTCTGTTGACAAAAATGAGTCTATTATGATCCACTTTAAAGTAGATAGAAAGGTATATTTTTATGCTAAGTGTTACAGTAAGAATCGCCAACGAAACCAGAAATACTCTAAAAACCCTTGCCCATCAAGAAGGGGAATCCATGCAAAGCGTGCTTGAAAAAGCGATAGAATTCTATCGACGCCAGAGATTCCTCGAAGAAGTCAACTCAGCCTATGCACGCCTAAAAGGAGACTCCGCCGCTCAAAAAGAATGGGAAAAAGAATTAAAGGTATGGGACTCTACTTCGGCAGATGGCTTAGATATCCCCAAAAGCAATCGCGCCCGCATGGGCACAAAGAGAAGAAAAAAATGATTGATCCTTTACGCGGAGAAGTCTGGCTCGCCAATCTCAACCCAACACGGGGCCATGAGCAATCGGGTCGACGTCCGGTACTCGTCTTGTCCGAAAATCTTTTTAATCAAGGGCCTGCAGATCTCATTATTGTTGTGCCCCTTACCTCTACCCATCGAGGTATTCCTTCCCACGTACCTGTCCCCCCCCCAGAGGGTGGCCTCAAAAATCCAAGCGTGCTTCTTTGCGAAGCCGTTCGTTCGATTTCAAAAGAAAGGTTTGTAGAACGCTGGGGAAAGGTTTCCCAAACCACTCTCTCAGCGGTAGAAGAAAGATTACGTATTCTACTGGGGCTGTAACAGCTCTTTGTGCTTGACGAAAATTGATCAGACAGGATAGCGCTTTTTTACCTTCCACCTGAATATAAATCACTACTTAATAAAGGAGACTAGATATGTTCCCTAATCGTTGCCATTGGCGTTGTCGCATTAGGCGCTTTATTGCTTGAAGGATGCAAAGGCGATCGTGGTCCGCAAGGAGAGAGAGGGCCGGAAGGTCCTCGAGGAGATCGCGGAGCTCAAGGGCCTCAGGGAGATCCGGGCGATCAAGGGCCGAGAGGATTGCAAGGACCTCCGGGGACACCGGGGACAGGAGGATCTGGAATAGATTGGACTAGATGCCGATCTATCTCCGATGGATTTATAACAGATAATGTAAGCAGAGGGTATGCTTCAACTATTATTGATTGTGGCCCAGGCCAAAGATTAATCAGCGGAGGATGTTCGTTTATAGAGTCTGGATTAAGTGGTACTTATAGCCATTGGAGTGTAAACGCACCTTGTTCTACTCAGTCGACCACAAGCATTTTACCTCTTATGCCTGGCCCGGAGTGTTTAGGATTACCAGACAATGAGGCCCTGATCAGAACATGGATTTGTAGAAACGCGCTTACCCGAGGTGGAGCACCAATCCCCGGTGATACATTGAGTGCCTCCGTACGAATTTACGCGACTTGCTGTCCTCGCTAAAAAAAAGCCCACTATTGATTGATTTGGATAGTGGGCTTTTTTTAATTTTTCTACTACTTCCAAAATAATTTAAGGATTCGTTGAGCTACCGGCACCTCCGGAAGGTGCACTCCCCGAGCCAGAGCTAGGAGTGCTTGCACTTCCACTACCTGTGGCTTCTTGAAGTTCAATTTCAGCACCTACCACACCGCCATTCAAAGATTGAAGCAAGGGATTATCTAATTTTCCTGCCAATACTAATTTCATTCTTCCAGCTGCTAAGGGAGTTCCTTGTAAAGGAGGTGTCAAACTTCCGAGAGTATTCGATGCGGTCGCTGTATCGGTCGTCATTTTTGCAGTTACTTTGACGGCTCCTTGTAAAGAAATAATAATTGAAGGAAATTCTAATTTAGATCCATCAAAAGTTCCTTGGTAAGTACCTATATCTAACCCAACATTAGCTTGTCCTCCAGGCAATTGACTCGCACGCAAAGTAAAAGTGGGAAATTCATCTTGTTTCATACTCGCACGGCCACGGTTAGAGGCAAACTTAACAGAGCCATGAATATCGGCCTGCGCAACCGGTAATTCTAATACACCACCGGGTAAGCTACTCGCTTTAACAATGATTTTTAAACTTGTGATGTTAAAGTTTTGAATCGTTCCTCGATTGGCTGCAACTTCCGCACATTTGTCATCGGTAGTTGCCCCCTTTAAACGAATTTGTTTAATGCCTAATTGAGGGCCATTTAAAAAAACATCGAGATAGGTTTCGTGATTTCCAGCCACTTGCGGGTCGTAAGTTGTATAGACCGACATCACATCGCCGGCAGGAATAATAATTTCTTGGGCAAGGTTTGAATTGGTAGGCGCGTATTCCGCACTTCCCACCGAGACTTTAGTGATTTTGAAGACGTTGTCTTTATTGGTGCCGTACTCAAAATAAACTCCCATAATCCGCTGAGGTTCGCTGGAGTTATCGTTGCGGATATGGATGATTTTCTCTTTTCCTACACAGGCTTCTGTAGAATAAGCGGCTTCCGCAAAAATGCCGGACACTTGCTTATCACCACCACACGCCAGAATAGACAAAAAAGGAATCGATAAAATGAATGCTAAAAAGGATAGACGTCGCATAAGCATTGGACCTCCCAGTCCACCCCTCACCCTACCCCTCTCCCTCAAGGGGAGAGAGCAAATAAGGAGAGTGGCTCTCATTCTAATTATCGGCAATGGTTTGGAGAAGTTGCGAAAGAAATGTCAAAAAGATTTGACGCAAAGGGTCATATTTAGCAACCCATTGAGTACCACAAGTTTGCCTAGTGTCAGATATTTACGAACTTGATAGTAAGGATTGGATTTTAAAGTCTAAACCAAGGGCATTCGCTCCCACGCGAACCTCGCCTCCTTTTTGGAGCTTACCAAAAAGGATTTCTTGAGAAAGGGGTTTTGAGATTTCATTTTCAATGACGCGCCGCAGCGGTCTGGCACCAAAATGAGGGTCAAAGCCTTTTTTAGCCAAATACTTACAAGCCGACTCTTCGAGCTCTATATTCACCCGTTTAGCCAAGAGGCGAACTCCTAACTGGCGCACCATTTTTCGCACAATTTCTTCGGTCACCATAGGGCTTAGAGGTAAAAAGGTGATAATACTTGTTAAACGATTGCGAAACTCAGGACTAAATTGTTTTTCAATGGCCTTGAGCGATCGATCCTCAAAGTCTTTTTTTCCAAACCCTACCGGTTTTACCATACTCTCTCGAGCTCCGGTATTCGTCGTCATAATTAATATCACCTGACGAAAATCCGATTTACGACCATTGTTATCGGTTAAGGTTGCATAATCCATCACTTGTAAAAGAATGTTAAACAAATCCTCATGGGCTTTTTCAATCTCATCTAAAAGTAAAACAGCATGAGGGTGTCGATGAATGGCATCGGTCAGTAATCCCCCTTGCTCGAAACCTACGTAACCGGGAGGAGAGCCAATGAGTCGAGAAACGGTATGCTTCTCCATGTACTCACTCATGTCAAAACGAATAAATTCAACACCTAGATTTTGCGCTAATTGCTTCGCAAGCTCGGTTTTTCCCACACCGGTTGGACCCGAAAATAAAAAAGAGCCAATGGGTTTATCGGGCTCACTTAAACCAGCCCTTGAAAGTTGAATCGATTGAACCATTTGTTCAACCGCTGCATCCTGACCATAAATTACTTTCTTAAGATCTTCTCCTAAGCCTTCTAATTTATGCCGATCATCTACCTGCACCGTATGCGTGGGAACTTTGGCGATCCGAGAAACAACTTTCTCAATATCTCGCGCCCCTACGGTAGCCAATTTGCCTTTTTTGTTTTTGAGTTTTACTTCGGCACCGGCTTCGTCCAACACATCAATGGCTTTATCGGGCAAAAAACGATCGGTGATATATTTAGAAGATAAATCCACCGCAGCTTTTAAGGCAGGCAGGGAATAATTCACGCCATGAAATATTTCGTAATGTTTTTTTAAACCTTTTAAAATTTCTAAAGCTTCTTCAACACTGGGTTCGGCCACTTCAACTTTTTGAAAACGCCGCGAAAACGCATGATCTTTTTCGAAAACGGTTCGATATTCTTTGTAGGTGGTGGTTCCAATACATTTAAGCTCCCCACTGGTTAAAGCCGGTTTTAAAATATTGGAAGCATCGAGCGAGCCGCCCGAAACCGCGCCCGCTCCAATCAAAGTGTGAATCTCATCAATAAATAAGATATTTTTTTCGCTCACTTTTAAAGCCTGAACTACCGCTTTTAAACGCTCTTCAAAATCTCCTCGAAATTTTGTACCCGCCAATAAAGCT
>CAYWGE010000030.1:0-1059 GCA_964457215.1 uncultured Pseudomonadota bacterium | reverse complement strand
AAGGGCATAGAGCGTAGATCCTTGAAGGATTTCTGGAACTTCTTTTTCGACAATCCTTAAAGCCAAGCCTTCCGCAATCGCTGTTTTTCCTACTCCTGCATCCCCTACAAAAATGGGATTATTTTTGCGTCGACGCGCCAGAATGTGAATCGTGCGCTCTACTTCAATCGAGCGGCCGACTAAAGGATCGACTTTTCCCTGACGCGCCTTTTCATTTAAATTGGTGCAAAAACGATCGAGTGGATTTTTAGAATTTTTCTTTGATTTTTCTTCTCCTTCTTGCTCCCCCGCAACCACTCCTTCGATCTTCGAAATGCCGTGAGAAATATACCGCACCACATCTAAACGTGAAATTTCTTGCTCGGCTAAAAAATAAACCGCATGCGATTCTTTTTCATCGAAAAGCGCAACCAGCACATGCCCGCCATTCATTTCTTTTTTTCCCGCTGACTGGAGCTGCGCGGCTGCTAATTGAAGTACAGCCTGCACGCCTACGGTATATTGGGGATCTAACTCTTGTCCTGCGGGTAAACGCGGCAAGGAGTGTTCAAAGAAACGCTCTAAATCTTGCCTTAAAATAGGTAAATCCGCGCCACACTGGATAAGCACTTCAGAGGCATAAGGGTCTTCAATCAACGCGAAAAGAATATGCTCTAACGTCACATATTCATGCGCATAACTTTGAGCGACTTCAACTGCACGCTCGAGAGAATCTTGAAGATCTTTGGTGAGGACTATCATAGTTTTAAATCACTGGTGTTAACTATCCCTCCCTTTTTCAAAGGGGGAAAAATTCTCGACTATTCTTTCTCCAAAATACATTCTAAAGGATGTTGATGACTCTTGGCGAGCTCTTTTACCTGCTCCACTTTAGTCCGGGCGACATCATAAGGATATAGCCCACAAATGCCCTTGCCTTTATAATGAACATCCAACATTAAGCGGGTCGCCTCTTCATTTGTTTTTTGAAAAACGGTGATGAGTAGCCATACGACAAATTCCATGGGCGTATAATCATCATTTAATAAAACCACTCGATACAAAGCAGGTTTTTGAACC
>CAYWGE010000029.1:0-12205 GCA_964457215.1 uncultured Pseudomonadota bacterium | reverse complement strand
TATTATTCGAATTAAAAAGAAATTCGCCTGTCGAAAGAGTATAAGAGCCTACTTCACCGCGACTCGAAACTGTTGTCTCAGGTGTCGCAAAAATATGATAATCGTTCGAAGGGTTTGAAAGTCCATACCCTTCCAGCATAGGCCCGGCACAATTTACGGATTCATTGAAAAGAGTTCGACATTCGGCATCTGCCCAGCCTAAGCGGCGATCAAAATGACAAGTAAATGAAGTAAGAGCAGTTCCTAAGAAAGCTTCACGGTAGGTTATTGTTTGGTAGTTCCTTTGTCGAGAGAGTTCCGCCACACTTTGATTTCGAGGCGTAAGACGAGAGTCATCACCACAAGGAGTGGGTGCAGGTGGCTGAAGCTCCACATCAGAGTCTGCGGCACATCCTGCTGTAATCAAACCTAAGGCGATTGGAATTAACCAGAACATTTTTATCCTTTTTTAGTAAAAAGAATATCGACAGCGGAGGAAAAAAGTTGCTGATTTTTAACTATGCCCTGTCGAACCAAACCCGCCCTGGCCACGGGTAGTTGAAGGAAGAGAAGAAGTTTCATCCCATTCTGCACGTTCAAATGCGTGAATCACCATTTGAGCAATTCGGTCTCCCCGCTTGATCGTCACTTCGGTGGGAGAAAGATTCACTAAAATCACCCCCACTTCGCCACGATAATCTGAATCAATTGTACCGGGCGTGTTTAAGCAAGTGATGCCTTGTTTTAAAGCAAGACCACTGCGAGGTCGAATTTGCGCCTCATAACCTGGAGGCACTGCAATCGCAAATCCTGTGGGAATCAAGGCTCGTTCCAACGATTTTAAACACACGTTTTCCAAACAAGCGGCGTAAAGATCCATGCCCGCCGCCCCCGGAGTCATATAGGAAGGAAGAGGAATATCCGGGTGCGCACCTACTCGTTGAATAGGAATTTTCATAAAGTTAATTATTTTTTAGCGAGGAATTCTCACTGGGATAATGTCGGGTTTTTGTCCTAAGGCTTCTTTGCGTGAAAGGCGAATCTTACCATCTCGACCAATTTCTAGAACCTTCACCACCACTTCATCGCCCTCATTTAAGACATCGGTCACTCTTTCAACGCGGTTGGTATCGAGTTGAGAAATGTGCACCAAGCCATCGGTTCCGGGAAGAATTTCAACAAAGGCCCCGAACTCCATAATTTTTACAACATAGCCTAAATAATTTTTTCCTTCTTCGGGCTCAGCGACGATGAACTCAACAATCTGTTTGGCGCGTTCCAGGGCGACTGCGTCCGTTGAAAAAATATTAACCATACCGGTATCTTCAATATCCATTTTCACTCCGGTATCGGCGACAATCGCTTTAATAATTTTTCCTTGAGGGCCAATTACGTCTTTGATGCGCTCTTTTGGAATCTTGACGCAGGCAAAGCGAGGAGCATAAGGAGACATCTCTTCACGGTGAGAGGTTAAGGCTTCAGCCATTTTAGAAAGAATATGGAGACGGCCGACTCGTGCCTGCTCTAAAGCTTTTGCTAAGAGATCGTGGGTTAAACCTTCAATTTTAATATCCATTTGGATAGCAGTAATTCCTTTGGAAGTACCCGCAACTTTAAAATCCATGTCTCCTAAGTGATCTTCATCTCCCAAAATATCCGAGAGGATGGCGATATCATTTTCTTCTTTAATGAGTCCCATCGCAATTCCTGCGACAGGAGCCTTTGTTTTTACGCCAGCATCCATCAAGGCTAACGAAGCACCGCAAACTGAGGCCATGGAGGTCGAACCATTGGATTCTAAAATTTCAGAAACGATTCGTACGGTATATGGAAAATCTTCTTTCGGCATCACTTGGCGAACAGCGCGCTCTGCCAAAGCACCATGACCAATCTCTCGCCGGCCCGGGCCACGCATTGGCTTTACTTCACCGACAGAAAATCCTGGAAAATTGTAATGAAGCATGAAGTTTTTATGCCCTGCTTCCATCAATGTTTCGATACGCTGCATATCATCTTCGGTTCCAAGTGTAGCCACAACTAAAGCTTGAGTTTCACCACGAGTAAAAAGCGCCGAACCATGGGTACGGGGTAGCAATCCTACCTCGCAGGTGATGGGACGAATTTGATCATGCTTTCTTCCATCAATACGCACACTATCTTTTAAAATCATACGACGGACTAAAGTTCGTTTTAAATCTTCAAAGATTGCTTTGACTTCGTCCGTTTTTTCTTCAGGATCACCTTCTTTTACAAGCGCTGTAACGACTTCTTTTTTAATCTTATCGGAAGTTTCGTAGCGTTTTAATTTTTCAGGAATTCGGATAGCCGCTTGAAGTTTTTCTTCTGCTTCTTTTTTGACTTGAGCAACTAAGTCGGTATTCACGGCAGGAATCTCGACATTCATTGCAGGTTTCGAAGCAAGTTTTGCCAACTCAAGTTGAGCATTTAAAAGAGCTTGAATAGCTTGATGCCCCGCTAAAATAGCCTCAATCATGGTTTCTTCGGAGACTTCATCGGCACCTCCTTCGACCATCACCACGGCTTCTTTACTGGCAGCTACAATTACTTCTAGATCGGATTTTTGCAACTCACTCACCGAAGGATTGACGACTATTTTTCCATCTACTCGCCCTACTCGGCATCCACCAATGGGCCCTAAGAAAGGTGCTCCCGTTAGCATTAATGCCGCAGAAGCGCCGATCATCGCTAAGATATCTGGATCATTTTCATTATCGGCAGAAAGGACTAACGCAATCACATGAACATCATTATGAAAATGCTCAGGGAACAAAGGACGAATGGGACGATCAATGAAACGAGAAGTTAAAACTTCTTTTTCGGTGGGCTTGCCTTCTCGCTTAAAAAAACCACCTGGAATTCTTCCGGCAGCAAAAGTTTTTTCAAGATAGTCGACAGTTAAAGGAAAAAAATCAATTCCCTCTTTCGCAGAAGAAGAAATGACGGCATTCACCAATACTATTGTATCACCACAACGTACTGTCACAGCACCCGTGGATTGTTTAGCTAATTTGCCGGTTTCGATAATAATTTCTTTTCCACCCAGCTCCGTACTTACACGATGCACTGCCATAAAATTCTCCTTCATTTAAGAGAGCAAAAACTTTCTTAATTTTATTTTTAAAGATTTAGATGAAATGGATAAAAACAAGACGTTTTACTTACGAAGACCTAATTCACCAATTAAGCGGGAATAACGTTCTTTGTTTTTAGTTTTGAGGTAACTTAAAAGTCGACGACGCTGACCTACCATTTTCAGCAAGCCTCGGCGGGAAGAATGATCTTTTTTATGAGCTTTAAAATGATCCGTGAGTTCCGTAATGCGGCGAGTAAGTAAAGCAATTTGGACTTCGGGAGACCCGGTATCACTTTCGTGAATTCTAAACTTAGTAATGGTTTCTGTTTTTACAGTTTCTACTTTTTGCATGAATTTTTAACTCCTCTTTTTCTTTAACTTTTTTATTTTATCCTGGGCGAAGCCCCTAACATAGCCTCATTTCATTTGTCAAAAAATACTGAAAGAGGATTTGAAAAAGATGAGGTATTTAGACAATTACCTACCTAAAAGCCCCTAAAATTAGGTTTTTGCCTTTAAAAAGAACCGGGAATAGCAATTTTTGAACTCATTAAAGGCCTTCAGTTTACGTTTTTGAAAAAGAAAGAGCAAGAGGTAGCCTGCACAAAAGGCCAAATAAACCCAAACCATCTCCTCCCGGATATGGGGAAAAATAAACTGAACACCCCACAAAACCAAGAGAATTAAGGCCTCAAACCATCTAAAACTCATGTCTAAAAGGATAAAAAATGCCAGAAAAGATTGAGCTAAAGTTAATGCCAACTCGGTGCTTTGATGCCCATCGAATTTAAAGCCCGCGAGATCCCCTTTCGACCCACAAAAAATAAAAAGCATCATCGCCACTAAAAGAGTCCACTGATTAATATTAGAACTCACCATATTCATGAGAGCCATACCGGCCTTTCCTTCTCTTCTTGCCCAATTAAAAGCCGTTAATTTCTCAGGGAATTCTGAAAGAAAAGGTGCTAACCATTGAATAAAGACAAATTCTGAAATGCCAAGGGTCATCGCTAATCCCATCATGCTTTGTAAAAAAGGTTCCACACAAATATAAAGCAAGACCCCTCCTCCAATAAAAAGGAAAAGGATCGCGAAGTTTCGAAAGAAAGGTGGAAAACCTATAATCTTACGCGGTACCCAGGGCATGTCCGTAACTTCTTCAACTTCTTCTGCTGGGATTTTTTGAACAAACCAAAGATACACCAAATAAAGAAGTAAGAGCACAACGCCATCGTAAAAAGCGAGACTTCCCTTAAAGAAAATAAAAACAAAATAGAGTAAAGGAAGCATTAAGCTCATCACACCAATTGCATCTTCGCTCTCGAGTTCAATCGGCGAAAATCTGTTTTTCTTATTTTTCATCCCAGCAAAAAAAGCTCGCGCAAAGAAAATCATGGGCCAACCTAAGCCTACTAATAAACGTAAGCTTCCGGTTAAATTCGCGAGCATTAAATGAATATCTTGATGCCAGGCAATCACCGCCTCAACGGCGAACTCCGGAAGAGTTTGTAACCATGCCAAAATGGCAAGAGCCAGTCCCCTGGACATAAAGTATTGCGCAACCTCGGCTCCCCATCCAATCATAAAAGAGGAAAGTAAAATTGTAGGAAAAGTCCAAAAGGCGGCAAAGGCTTTTGTTTTAGCAACCTGCAGGCTCATCGGTTTTAAAGTAGACATAGAGTAAGAACGCTTATATAGGAGGCTCGTCTGTATTAATCAAGCGAGTTAAAATGATAAAAAAAATCTTAAGTTTCTTTTTATTAATTACTTTCACCTTACAGCTCATTTCTACATCCTCTGCTTTTGCAGCAAAAGCAGCTGAAAGCCTTCCTCGTGTTGAAGAAGAATCTCCCAAAGATTTAGAATATGAAGATCGTTCGCGTCGCGGAGAGAAATGGGTTTTCTCAGATATTCCTCGTCATTTAGGAATGGATATTAAAGATACTTTTTGGGGTTGGGGTTCTTTGATTATCGCTTTAGGCGCTGGTGCAACGGCCGGGCTCTACAGCCAAGATCATAAAATTCAAAACAGCTTTCAACCTCACGCAATGTTTGGGAATACGGGCGATAATGTATTGAACTATATGGGCGCCCCCTACACCATGGCAGGCATCGGCATTGTAATTACCAGTGTGGGGGCAGGTACCCACAATTTAAAATTACGCACTACCGGTGAAGCGGTACTTGAATCTTTGTTTTGGAGTGAGCTTTTTACCATTGGTATGAAATACGCCTTTAACCGCACCCGCCCGGATGGCTCAGGGCATGGATTTCCTTCTGCACATGCAACCGGCGTATTCAGCACGGCCACAGTCCTTCAAATGATGTATGGTCCTAAAGCAGGGGTTCCTGCCTATGCCCTAGCGGCTCTTGTTTCTCTTTCTCGAGTGGATGCCTACAAACATTTTCCATCGGATGTATTGATGGGTGCTGTATTAGGATCTGCCTTCGCCTATGGCACCACCCGTTATCATAAACAACTCCACCATAATTTTGTTCTGACCCCTACTTTCGCCCCGGACACGTATGGATTTAACATCAATGGCGCCTTTTAAAAAGGAACTGCTTCGTAAATCTCTGCACCTTCCAGGGCTCATTTTCTTATATTTTTCAATCAATCACCGCCTAGAAGTTCTTATACTTCTCACACTATTGATTGCTTTTGATTTTTTTCATGAGCTCCTTTATTTAAAAAATCATCGCGGACTTTCTTTCTTTGATCCTTTCACCAAACTTTTTAGACGCGGAGAACGGCCCGACTGGGGCCCCACTCTTTTAGGTTTAGGAATTTTAATTCCGATTGCTTTTTTTGATTACGATTCTGCTGCCTCGGGTATTCTTTTGATTTGCATTTCGGATGGAGTCGCTGCGGTACTAGGCAAAAAATGGGGAAAGAAAAAAATTTTCTACTCCCCGAAAAAAACTTATGTGGGTTCTTTAGGATTTTTAATTTCTTCTTTTCTACTGCTTCTGTTGGTTCAACCCCTTTCGGTGGCCTTGTTTTTAGCCCTGATCGCTACTTTTGTAGAATCGCTACCCCTTTATCAATTCGACAATTTACTCGTTTCTTGTGTGGTTACTTTTTTAAGTTCTAAAATATAAAAGGGCCTTAATTTCTTAAGGCCCTTTCTTGATTACATTATTTAGACTTCTTCACCCACCACTCTTACGGAACAGACGGTGCTGCTGCCGGAGGAGGTGGAGGGGGTGGCGGCGGTGGAGGTGGCGGTGGGGGTGGTACAGGAGCAGCCATCGGTGCACCTAATGGAGCAGGTGCTGAACTTGTCGGCATCGGCGCAATGGGAGCCGGTGCGGGCATTGAACTTGGCATTGAAGTAGGAGCGCCCATCATTCCTGGAGGAGGTGTCGGTGGTGGGGGCGGTGGAGGTAGCGGCTCGGGTAATTTGGGAGCTTCGGGTGCTGCCGCTCCTTTTACATTAGTGCCGGGCGCTTCGAGCTTTGTAGGTGTTACTTCATCACTGTCTTTCTTCTTACAACCCACTCCAATGGAACCCACTAGAGTTAGAGCAGCAAGAAGGAATATCATTTTCCTGACCATAATTCTCTCCTTATTTTTATTTAGAAATTAAAAAAATTCTATTTTCGTTATAATCTTGTCTTTTAGAGAGTCAAGTTTTTTGAATGCAGATTTAGCCATAAGAAGATTATTTTATCGGTTGATTAAACACCTCTAAATGAGGTATCCATTTTCTCATTCAGATGGAAAAATATTAAACCGACTCTCACCTCGTATTAATTTAAGGAGCGCAAGCTTACTCATGGCTGACAATTCTAAACCGAATAAAAAACCCATTTTCCCAAAATTTGTCCGTTATATTTTTAATTTTCTTATTTTTATTTCTTTAGTCTTCATAACGACTGGCTTAGGAGCCTATTACTATTTTTCAAAAGACCTCCCTAAGTTAGATAATATTGAAGATTACCACCCGCCACTGGTTGCCGAAGTCTTTGATGCTGAAAACAATAAAGTCGGTGAATTTTGGAGTGAGTGTCGCTTCTTAACTCCCATCAAAGATATCCCAGACAAAATTGTAAAAGCCTTGGTCGCCACTGAAGACGAACGTTTTTATCAGCATAAAGGAGTAGATCCTTGGGGTATTCTACGAGCCTTTGTTGCCAATCTAAAAGCAGGCCATACAGTACAAGGGGGCTCTACCCTCACCCAACAAATTGCCAAGGCGCTCGTCTTATCTCCCGAAAGAAAACTGAAACGAAAAATTCAAGAAGCCATTGTCGCCACAAAAATCGAAAGCAAATTTAGCAAAGATCAAATTCTCTTTTTATATTTAAATCATACATTTTTCGGAAATCGTGCTTACGGTATTACTGCGGCGGCCCGAAATTATTTTCACAAAGATTTAAAAGATTTGAATTTAGCAGAAATCGCCATGCTGGTTGGCTTACCCAAAGCACCTTCTAGCTTTAACCCACTGGTCAACCCAGACCGAGCAAAGCAGCGCCAACTCTACGTTTTAAGCCGAATGAATGAGCTAGGATACATCAATAAGCAAGCCGAAGAAGAAGCCAAAAAAACCCCCCTTACTTTTTATGTAGCCGATACCGACAAAGAATATAATTTGCAAAATGGTCCTTATTTTGTGGAGCAAGTGCGTCGATACATTCAGGATAAATACGGAGACGATGGGCTTTATAAAGGTGGCTGGAAAATTTACACCACCATGAATCTCGACATGCAGAAAGCCGCCGAAAATGCGGTCAATCGTGGCGTGCGTGAAGTAGACAAACGCCATGGCTTTCGAGGCCCAATTCAAAGTTTAGCCGATGCGCAGGCAATTCAAAAGTTTAACCTCGATACTCATCAGAAGATTCTGCAAGAAGAAGGACGTCTTGAGGCGGCTCCTAAAAATCCCGAGGCAGTTTTAAAACAAAAAACTCCTTTGGTTGAAAATAAATATTATCGCGGCGTGATTTTAGAAGGTTCGCGCACAAAAGGTTTTGTTGTGCAAGTGGGCAATGAAAAAGGTTTAATTACTCCCGATTCTATGGCCTGGACTTATGGCGGCGCCGATCGCTTAAAAACTGGGGATGTCGTTGAAGTCAAAATTTATAAAAAAACTTCTTCACCTTTAACAGTCGCGAAAAAAGCAAAAAGCAGCGAAGAAAATAAATCGGCCATCACCACCTCTCCTACAAATGATTCCTCGCTTTTATTTTCTCTGGAACAAGAACCTAATCTTCAAAGCGCTCTGTATTCTTACGAGCCTTTCACGGGCGAGGTAAAAGCCATCGTTGGTGGCACCGATTATCGAAAGAGTGAATTTAACCGAGCCACGCAAGCCTTACGTCAGCCAGGCTCTGCAATTAAACCGACCATTTATGCGGCGGCACTCGACAAAGGTTATACTCCCAATACCGTGATTATGGATTCCCCCATTACTTATGAAGAGTCCCCTGGAAAATTTTGGACCCCTAAAAATTATGGGGGTGGATATTCTGGCCCTACGACGCTGCGAAATGCATTGGTGAATTCACGAAACGTCGTGACGGTAAGAATTGTTATGGATGTCGGCACTCATTATCTGGATGCCTATATGCGCAAGCTTGGGATTACCTCGCCCATTCAGAAATATTATTCCATGGCTTTGGGTTCAAACGATATCTATCTTGCCGACTTAGCCCGAGCTTATGGAACTTTTGTGACTGGTGGAATATTACCGGACACTCATATTATTCGTAAAATTGTAGACCCTGCCGGTAAAGTGATTGAAGAACATAAACCCATGGAGAAAAAATTTGTCATCACTTGGGATGAAACAAAACAAAAGACAGAATCCGCACCTGGAGTAGCCCCCAAAAGCACTTCCAGCAAAGGACAAGAAGCTCCTGGACAAGCAAGCATCCCCGAAACTCAAGCCTCGGCCGAAACTCAGGCAGAATCGAGCCCCACGGCCGAGAATGAACAAAAAAGCCCCGAGTCTCAAGGGAGTGACGCAATGCCTTGGGATGAAATGGGTTACAACTCTCAATTGATTGGCCCTGGAGAAGAAGTAATTAAAAAAGATGAGCTTAATTTAAGTGATTATGAGAAGAAAATTCTTTATGGAAATTATATTCCTGAAGATCACGTCATCAGCCCTCGCACCGCCGCCACGATGGTTTCTCTTCTTCAAGACGTTGTTAAATACGGAACAGGAACTCGAGTCCTTCCTTTAGGAAAACCAGCTGCCGGCAAAACCGGAACTACCAACGACTCAACCGACGTGTGGTTTATGGGATTCACTCCCACTCTTCTAGCGGGGGTCTGGGTTGGAAATGACGAAAAATTAAAATCAGTCGGTCATGGCGAAACAGGAGGCCATGTCTCTGCTCCCATTTGGCTTTATTATATGCAAGAAGCCACTAAGAAATATCCGACCAAAGACTTCAAAGTTCCAGAATGGATTAACCTTTCTCAATATCAAACCCCGTTAGAAATTGTAAAAGGTGACATGGAATCTCCAGATTATGGCGGAGGGGGAGCCGGCGGCGGAGGCGGAGGCCAACACAGTTCTGGGGCAGAATTCTTTACGAATGACCTCTAAAGGCAGTTCTCAGTTCTTGGTTACCAGTTACTAGTTAGCGGTACTTTATTTATATTTTTTAAGTACTGACAGCTGTTAACTGTTAACTAATAACTGGCAACTGAACTCCCCTTGTTTGGTTTAGGATTTGGTGAAATTTTAGTTGTTCTTTTACTTATTCTCGTTTTTGTGGGGCCTGAGCGTATTCCAGAAACAGCACGGGCTTTAGGAAAATGGTATCACGAGCTGCGTCATGCGGTAGATGGCGTCAAATCTGCATTTGAAGAAGATATAAAATCAAAAGATAAAGAGAAAAAAAACCAAAATCCTGAAGAACCCCCAAAGCTCTCTTAAATAATTTTTCAATGAACGAAACCCCTCTTTTGCATATTACCGAACACTTAGGCGCCTTACGAAAAGTATTGATTCGTGGATTTATTGCCGTGGGCATTTGTTGTGCAGCTACCCTTTATTTTTCTAAGGAACTTTTTAATCTTTTAACCTACCCTCTCCAATCTGCGCTTCCGAGTGACAGTCATTTTATCGCGACCACCCCTTTCGAATCCTACATGGTTTATTTAAAAACCTCGGCTTTGGCTGGTTTTTTATTAGCGCTCCCCTATATTGCCTTCGAAGCTTGGCGCTTCATTGCCCCAGGTTTGTATAAGAGCGAGCGCCGTTTAACTTTAGTGGTCGCTCTCCTCTCAGGATTCTTTTTTGTAGGGGGTGCTCTCTTTGGTTACTTTGTGGTGTTTCCCGCGGGTTTCCGATTTGCCGTAGAAATCTTTCAAGGCACTCCAATTCTCTTTATGCCTAAAATGAGCGATTATTTTTCTTTTAGCGCCAATTTTTTACTCGCATTTGGAGTTACTTTTGAGCTCCCTGTTTTCATTTTGCTCTTGTCGCGTATTGGAATTCTAGAATATCGCCATATTCGTAAATTTCGAAAATATGCCATCATTATTATTTTTCTGGTCGCAGGCATCTTAACCCCTGGGCCCGATGTCCTTTCTCAAGTACTGATGGCGATTCCGCTCTTGGTTCTTTACGAATTAGGGGGAGTGGGTGCTTACTTTTTTGGGAAAAAGAA
Organism: uncultured Pseudomonadota bacterium; assembly: GCA_964457215.1. Taxonomy (GTDB): domain Bacteria; phylum UBA10199; class UBA10199; order JADFYH01; family JADFYH01; genus CAYLKF01. The sequence goes on along the minus strand of CAYWGE010000029.1, from coordinate 1,500 downwards.
AAGACTTGTTAAAGATTGATTAGTATTTTTCTTTTCACAACCACTGCTTTTTTCAGATAAAATAAAAGGCTATGAATAAAACTTTTCTTCGTTTTTTCTTTCTTATTTTGTTTGGATTTTTAACTACTTCATTTTTTCATCTTTCTTGCGAAACGTCCGATGAAAACAATCAAAACGGCACCAACGATGCGGGAGCTGGCCCAGGCGCTCCAAGCCCTGCAAGCCCCGGTGGTGGGACGTCGCGCCGTGTGGGAACTCCTCCAGCTGAAACCATTTCTCACACCGGAAGTTTTCCAAATCTCACGGGATGGTTTGATGCAAGTTTTAATACTACCGGTCGCGGCAGTAGCGGAACTTTAAGAATTTATCGCCCAAGCAATACCACTAATCTTCCCCTCCTAATTCTCTTCGCAGGCAGTGGGCAAAGCACCGAAACTTTTATTGGAGAATTTGGAGGAGAAGAGTTCATTCAAAACGGATTAAATGCCCGTGAAACAGCTATCGTGATCGTGGCACCTCCCGTCCGACAAAGCACTGGCGACTGGGATCATGGGGGGGATGGAGAATATTGGAACACCACCACCGATTCAGATTCAAATCCTGATTTAGTTTTTGTGCGCGGATTAATCCAAGAAGCCCGTGATCGTTACAACATTAATCCTTCGCGTGTTTATGTGGGTGGATTTTCAAGCGGAGCGTTTTTCTCAACTTATGCGGCCATGCAACTCCGCACACGTATTGCTGCTTTTTCCGAGAGATCAGGCGGCTGGGTAAGATGCCTTTCGGGCGGCGGAGGTACTGCGAAAGCCGATAATCAAAGCGCTTTTCTGGGAATTAGTAATTGCGCCACCATGCTTGCCTCATCGAATTCAAACTATAATTGTACAAGCACCGGGCACGAGCCTTTTACAAGCTTACCCACCGATTTAAAAACTCCTGGTTTTCTTTCGCACGGCACTCAAGATCCTTCCGTCTCGCCTTATTATAGCTGTGACCTAGAGCGAATCATGAGAGAGGACGCCTATCCAGTTCAGCTAAGCCTTACCAATGATGGCCATTCTCCCTCGGGTCAGTTTTTTCAGCCTGGGAATGCCTGGGACTTTATGCGGGCCTATTCTCTCTAACCTATTAAATTTAATTAACTTTTTAAATTATTCTTTCTTGTTGCCTTGAAGGCTAAATTTAAGCAACTTTTCCATTCTTTTGCCGATACTTACCCGACTTCTTTATTAAACAAATTAGCTTAAAGATTTATGACTGTTTCACGGCCTTTCCAATTTGGGGAAGAGACGAGTTTTACTCTTCCGGCTCAAACCCCTTCGGCGCCCAATGCCCCAAGTGTTCCGGCGCACCCTCTCGACCTTTTTGGAAACTCTCCTCCCCCTACTCCTCAAGTCACTCATACTGACCCCCTCCAAGGCTTAGAAAACTTTCGACTTCCTTCTAGCGCTCCTCAAACTCCAAACGCAGAACCTTCTGAAAACCAAGAAGGTTTTCTAA
>CAYWGE010000028.1:0-12481 GCA_964457215.1 uncultured Pseudomonadota bacterium | reverse complement strand
CGATGACGCCATCTTTCATAGGACGAATGGCCTCGATATTGCCTGGAGTACGCCCCAACATCTCTTTGGCCTCATGACCGGCAGCCAAAACTTTTTTCACCCCACGACTATCTTTTTGAACTGCAACCACCGAAGGCTCTGCGCAGACGATTCCTTTTCCTTTGACATAAACTAAGGTGTTGGCCGTGCCTAAATCGATGGCGAGATCATTCGAGAAAAGTCCGAAAAATGAATTTAAAATCATAAATTAAGATATCCTTTAAAAACTCGTGTGAAGGAACTTCTTTAAAACTCTCCCTTGCAGATGTAGTCTTAACCCAAGCAGATGAAGGGTTATGGCGACAGGCAGGATAATTTAACATTTCTTAAAAGACCGAAGCAAGGAGAAAGGTCTATTTTTTTACTGTACCTCAAAAACAATTTTGTTTATGAGATTTAGGCTTGATTAATTTTGCAACTGAGCGGTGGAATTCATCCTCAGCTCAATACTAACATATAAAGAACAAGAAAATTGGTTTTATTATGCTTGATCTCCTTCGCACCAAAGGCGCCCGAAGTTGGGTTTCCTTAAGTATTTTAGCCATTATGGCCCTAGGGCTCGTTTTTTACTTCGGTTATTCCGATTATAGTAGAATTTTCACCGCGGGTGCTACTGTAGAAGATATCGCCACCGTCAATGGTGAAGAAATTTCGGCCAAGAAATTCGAAAATATTGTAGAAAATCAGCTTCAAAAGTTTGGCGCAAATAATGGAGCACAACTTCCCCCTGCGCTTTTAGAAGTAGTTCGACAAAATACCCTCCAACAACTGATTGTACTCAAAATCTTTGCCCGACAAGCCCGACAGATGGGGCTTATGGTTTCAAACGATGAACTCATTAGTGCAATCACTTCAAACCCTGCCTTAAGCAAAGATGGCATGTTTGATAAGAAATTTTACCTTCAAGTCTACAAACCCACTTACCTTCAACAAACCGGTGAAGATTACGAAAAAGCTTTAACTGAAGAGCTCTTAGCAGAAAAGTTTGAAGGGTTTGTTAAGAATTCTATCTCAGTAAGTGAACCAGAAGTTTATGAAGAGTTTTTACTCTCCCAAACTCAGCTAAACTTACAAAAGATTACGGTTCCTTCAAGTAATTGGGGTATGTCTGAAAGCGCTGCCTCCCAACCCGAATCCAACTCCCCCGCTTTCCAAACCAAAAAACAAATCGAAGAAGATCTGGTAAAGGTCCTCCAAGACAAGACCGCCAAAAACCAAAAACCTCTCGATACTTTAAAGAAAAAATATTCACTTAAAGTTGAAGAAACAGGCCCTCATTCTTTGCGAGACCGAACCGCTTTTGTGGGCACTCCTCAGGCAAGCGAAGCTTTAGCCTGCATTGTGAAATTAAATTCCGAAAACCCGACCTGCGTAGGGGGTTTTGACATCAATGGCCAATGGACCTTTTTCAAATTAATCAGTCGCAAGGAGCCGGATCTCACTCAATTTGAATCTCAAAAAGAAGCACTTCAAAAAACCCTACTTCAGCGCAAACAGCTTCTCTCTTTGCAAGAAATTCAGAAAGATCTCTTAAGTAAGGCCAAAATCGATTCAAGACTTCCGCCCATCCAAAATAATTAGCCTTTGGTAGAAGGTCTAACGCAATGAAATTTATTGAAATGATCGAGTCCCAAGGTGGCGAAGTCTATGAGGTGGGCGGCACTTTGCGCGATCGCCTCTTAGGATTACCCGAAAAAGATCAAGATCTTCTCGTCACCAAAATCCCCCTCGCCGATTTAGTCGGTCTACTCAGTAAGCTCGGTCGCGTTCAGCAAGTAGGAAAATCTTTTGGTGTTTTGAAATTTAAACCCCATCGATCTTCTACCGAGTACGATATTGCACTACCTCGTAAGGAACGCTCTACCGGCAAAGGTCACCGGGATTTCGAAGTGGAGTTCGATCCTTTTCTTTCGGTCGAAGAAGACTTAGCCCGTCGCGATTTTACCTTAAATGCCATGGCTAAAAATTTAAAAACGGGCGCTTTAATTGACCCTCATCAAGGTTTGGCGGATCTTAAAAATAAAATTTTGAAACAAGTGTTTGAAAAAACCTTCGAAGAAGATCCCCTTCGCCTTTTGCGTGGCGTGCAATTTGCGGCGCGATTCCAGCTACAGATTGACTCAAATACTTTAGAAGGCATGAAGCAGAATGCAGCGCTATTAAAAACAGTGTCTCCCGAGCGGGTGATTCAAGAGCTTGAAAAATTATTTTTGGCGAAGAAACCTTCGGTTGGACTGCAACTTTTACGTCAAATCCAGCTTTTAAAAATCTTGTTTCCTTGGCTGAGCGAGGATTCTCTCTTTGAAAAAACAATCCATTTCATGGATGCCGTAGACCCTACCCTTTTACAAGCCGAACGATTGATTTTATTTTTTTCTATTCTCTTCTTCGAATGCCCCAAAAACGAAGCCTTAGCCTGGATGAATCGTTATAAAATCACCATGCTCAATCTCCAGGCCCAAGACATTCTCCATCTGATCGATTTTTCTAAAAACATTCCCTCTCCCGATGTTTCAGAGCCAGAGCTCCGACGATTTCTTCATCACGCCCATCCGGTATGGGTGAACTTAATACTGGAACTTGCCCACATCAAAGCTTTTGCCCAAAAAGATGGCAAAACTCTCCAAGACTTAAAAACAATGGGTCAGCGGTTACAAAAAATACTCTCCGAAAAACCGCCCCTTTTTTTAAAGGATCTAGCAATCGACGGTAACGATCTCTTGAAAATGGGCTTTGAGAAAGGCCCTAAGCTTGGTAAAATTTTGCAAGGCATGCTGGCATATGTGCTAGAAGACCCGAGACACAACACCCGAGAAAAATTAAACGCGTTTTTGAAAAGTTTGGAGTAATTATGTTCTTCAAAAAAAATCCTCAAGAAAAAGCCGCCAAGCTTGAAAAAAAAGGGGATGAGTTTTTAAGCAAACACGAATACGAAAAGGCTCTAAACGCTTACCGAGAGGCTTCAACGCTTAACCCGGAAAGCCCCTCTCTCTACGAAAAGCTTGTCAATGCCCAATCGCGGTTAGAGGGGGATTGGAATGAAAATGATTTCATCGAAAACATCAGTTGGGTGATGAAAAAACAAGAGATTGAGATTCCTGAAATAAAAAATCTTCACGAAACTTTAGATCCAGAATACGCGCAGATTAAGAAATTGGTCGGAAGTTTATTGGGCGCTGCTCCCGAAGAGCAGACGCTACTCATTGAAAAAATTAAACGGTATGGCGAAAAAGCCATACTCCCCCTGCTCCACACCTTACTCACCGTAGATCGTTTAGCGCGCGAAGCGGATTGGAATTCCGAAGAGGAAAAAACTTCTCCGGGCGAGGGAGAAGATGGAGGGTGCTAGTACATCATCCACTTAAAAAATGGGTACTTGTGCCGTGACCTCAATATGAAAAATAAAATGGACAAGGTACTCGTGAAGATTATTGGCCTCACCGGCGGCATTGCCTCGGGTAAAACAACCGTTGCCAAACTCTTCGAAGCGTTAGGAGCCACCGTCATTGATGCGGATGCCGTCACCCATTCTTTGTATGAAAAGCGTTTGGATTTAGTGAAGAGTTTAAGCGAAGCGTTTGGAAAAGAAATTCTTACTCCCTTAGGTAAAATTGACCGCTTAAAATTAGGGGCTTTGGTTTTTGCGGATGCAAGCCACCGGAAAAAATTAGAAACTTTAGTTCATCCCATCATTCGAGAAGAAATTCAGAATCAGATCGAAGAGGCAAAGAGAAAAAATCCACCTTTAATTCTGGTAGAGGCAGCCCTGCTCGTTGAAACAGGATACTACAAACAATGGGATGGACTGATAGTGGTAAAAGCCGAGCCCCATCACCAAGAAGAACGTTTAATGCAACGAAACTCTTTCAGCTCCGAAGAAGCAAAGGAGCGCATCGGCGTTCAGATCTCTCTGGCCGATCGATTGAAAGCCGCGCATTGGGTCATTGATAATTCGGGTTCTCTAGAAGAAACTGAGAGACAAGTGAAGGATTTATATCAAAAGCTCCTCCAAAACTAATAAATCTCTTTTTCCAAATCCTCAACGCGTTTACACAAATCCATCACTTGAGAACGAAACTCATCGAATTCTTTGTAGAGATCAATTAAGCGCTCGTCCAATTGATCAAACTTTTATTCTACTTTATTTCTAAATCTTTCACTCTTAATAAACTCAGGGTCAATCATGTCTTTGTAAAACCGGACAAACCCTTTTCCCAGTCCTTCTCGAAAAATAGACAAGGTGATAGATTTTTTTTCATCTTCCGCCATAAATTTTTCTTTTCAATACAATAAGAGTATCTCGCAAAAGAAAAAATCTTCTCAAGCAAAAAACTGCTTATTTTCATAATATGATTAATTTTAGGTGGAAGGTAAAATTTATCTAATGAAACAAATATAATTTGTCTAGAAAATTGGGGAAGAATTTAAAAATTCTCCCCCTTTATTTTTTATTCTAATGACTGGCAGGGGCCATAGGCAAACAAGGACCATGCTCGGTTGTACCAGTTCCACATTGGTGGATGGTGCCATGCAGAGTAATCCACATTCGACTATCTTGAAGAAATCCTGGGACACCTTGAGGATAGCCACCGGGAAGCGTATCACTTCCTCCGCCATAACGAGTGAGAAGAGTTAAGACTACACGGTAAACCACTTCTCCATTTTCCAGTTCTTGAGGAGTAACAGGAAACCCTGTTAAATAATAGGGCGCAGCCTCTGTCACGTTGCACAGTAACCGCGGCTCTAAAGCTTGATCCCGAACGGTGTGAGGCTCAAAACGCGGATCCACGGGTGACCATTTGATGACTTGGTCGCCTTCGCGAATCTCAGGGCATCTTTGATAGCCCGCTCTGCCGTCCTCTAAAATTCTACCGAACCCTGCAGGATCCGTCGGCAAACTAATATCATTGGGACCAATTCCTGGAGAAACTACCAAGGGCGCTTCAGGCAAATCTTCTCCAAAAATATCGCGTGTGTTTAAAGTTGGAGAGCGAATATCAAAAGTACTCAGGGTCGCTTTAAGATCGATGACGCTTTCGGGAGCATCAAAGGCACCAGGATTAAAATGGTAAGGATTTACAAAACGCATATCTAAATCCTGCATAATTAACTGACCACTGGGAGGATCATAAAAACCTGTCGAGGTTCCTCGGTTCGCCAAAATATAATAAAAATAAGAACAATCGGTTGGGTTGTTTTGGGGGTAAGTCCCTAAAGGCCCTACTGGATCCACACAATCGGGCTCGCCATCTCCCGCGCCTTGTTCATTATTGGAACGATCGCCATCTTGATGATAGCCCACATTATTTAAGCCAGACATTCTGGTGGTATAAACACGGAACAATTTTTCACGCTCGCTGCGCGGAAGATTCTTAATCATCCGGGCCAATTGGCCTTCTTGAGTGGGGACAAAGTTTGGAATCGCAGGAACAATCGTTACTTTCGTAATAGCGTTCCCTTCCGTTCTTACAAAGCGCAGTCGTAAAGCACCGGGCTTCACAGTACGCCCTTTAATACGATAATCTAAAGAGTCGACTGTATCGTCCCTGGTAAAAGTATTATCGATATAAGAATTTACTTTTTCGATAGTAATATCGACATATCCTTCTAAAGGAGGGAGATCGAGACTTCCCACTAAATTGACTGTAAAAGTACTAGCCTGTCCTGTACCCGCCGAGAAAACTATACTCAACGGCGCATTAAACACCTTGTGGTTATTTGCTCCACTTGACGGATTTAAACGCACCCAAAAGCTTGCGGTTCCATCTTCACCCGCCGCATTAGAGGCAGGAACAGAGCTAGGTCGTGGATGATCTGAAGTATTTAAAACCTCAAATCCACTATTCGCAGGCACTTGAATACTCTGAATCTGCAAAGCCTGATTTTGCTTATTTACCAAGATGAGTTGAGTGGCATCATTTTGACCTTGCTCGGAAATAATCTTAATGACGCCGCCCTTATTTACCTCAATAGAACTTGTTCTGTCTCCCGCTGCACTCCGACGCGTAATTTGTTTACGGATTCGTAGAATTTCGGATTGATCAGGACTAATGCCACCCGAAAAATTAAGACTTAATCCATCGCGACTATAACGCGGGTCATTGGATTGGACCGTGAGCTTGGCTTGATCTTTTACTAAACGATCGGCTTGAGCATTCACAATATTACTCGCATTGATCGGAAGATAAATGACCTTAAAACTCACTTCACCCTCTCCTACTGGAATTCGGCAAGCGCCCGTAAGAGTCCCAGGGGCGGGTCCTGCGGCACAAGCAGCACCATTACTCCAGCGCAATCCCATTGCGGCAAACTCAGTACCGTTCGTTCCGAAATTCTGACAACCGGGATCAGGACGTTGTGGAGTCGCACTAGTGTCTATAGGGCCGGGTTGAACAATGCGCGTGATTTGTAATTCTCGCACTCCTGTATTTTTCAAGGTTACTTTTTGTTGAACTAAACTGCGGTTACCCTGACACGTAATTTGAGTTTGTGCTCCTGATCCTCGAGTAGGAACAATTACATTTCCTAAATCGACAGTAGTTGAAGTAGGAGTGGTCATCACCATTTCAGGTGCTGCGCGCTTCACTTTACCGGTGAGTGTGAGTTTATTTTCTCCAAAGTTAAGATCAAAACTAGCATCCGTGCTTGCGGCCGGAGAAGTTGCCGTATAAGAAGTCGCGGGCATTGAAAACCGAATGGTGAAATCTTGTTGGCCTCCCGAAGGAATGTGGATGTTTCCATTGGGAGTAATGTTAAATCCAGCTCCACTGGTTATGTTGGCATTCAGCTCTGGTTTACCTGCAGGAACCTTCACGCGCAATTTACGTTCTTGGACAAATTTATTATTTAAATCGATATTTGTATCCACCCCTTGTTCGGGCACAAAGATACGACCAAAATCGAAAGTAGCACCCAAGGGAAGTTCTTGTTCTCGAGGAGGAGTTTCCGCACTCATTACTACATTTTTAAATTGAACATTCCCTCCAGAACCGGCGGCAGTACAGGTGCTGATGTCCGGAATACTTTCAAGGGTTCCAGAAAGTTCAACCACTAGCGCTGCGCCCCCTAAAAATTCGAATCCCGAAGGAGCTAAACTTTGGGGAATAGGCGCCCCTCCTACTAAGGTTATTGTTTTATCGTCGGGATTTAAACCACCATCCTTACTTAAGGTTCCTGCATTTCCCGCTTGATCAATATGACCGGTAGTTAAACTGAGAGGAGGCAAGGCTCCATTGATAAAGCCACTCACCTGAAAAACTAAATCATCGAGAGTTATCAACGCAGGAGTAGCGGTATAATGCCCATGCACTTCATTGGTTAACGATACATGCAAAGTAACTCCACTTAAATTAATATCACTTGCTGGAAAATCGGTACTCTTCATCGTGAGATCGCCCGAACTTGCAAAGCGAAGAATGACATCCGAGATTGATTTGGGATCACTTTCTTTAATTCCAGAGCTGGTAGCTGCCGTGAGTTTTAAACTCACATCTTTAATTTTTGGAGTGCAAGGGCCTAGGGCTTCGTCGGCAGTAGCCCCGCCTGAATTTCTAGAAGTTGGAGGTGGCAGATTTTTTGCCATCGTATAAGGACGATCCGGACCGGCGCAGGCACCTAAAGAAAGAATAAAAAACAAGCTTAGTGCTAAACATTTCATTTTATGAACCTTATTCATAATCTTTCCCTTATTTTCCTCTTTTTCTATAGAAAGAGGAAATACTATTGTGCACACCCTTCGCCTATTAAACACATTCCTAAGTGCATTTTTAAGTCGAGATAGAGCGGGTTTATTCCATCCGCTGCTAATTCGGGATGTTCTAATAACTGTTGATTAGAATCACTATCGTTTAGATCATCCCCTAAATCTAAATGATGTAAGCCAAAGTCTTGAAGTTTTTTCACTGTATCGCAAGTACTTCGCAAGCTTTCCACATCGGCATCACTCATACCTTCAGGGATCTGCCCCGCTTCTAAAGTTGCACAATCGGCCTGAGTTTCGAGAGAAGGATAGCGGTCCGGAATGGGAATCTGAATTTCATTGAAGCGTTCACAATCGACGTTGAGAGCCGCCTTCACCACTACTTCTTGAAGATTTTTAATGAGATCTTCTTCTTTAACCGAAGTATAATTTTCGGTAACCCGTGCTGTAAGAGGATTAAAGTTCGAAATATCTAAGATTTTGATTCGCACAAAATTACTAGGCTTATATCCTGGTTTTTCTTGCAGTTGGGGAGCACCATTACGACCGATCACCGGAACGCCGTGACTGTCGGTTTGTATTTCATAGCGATCAGCCATCAAGGTTTCACGAAACACGCCTTGCACAACTCCATATACCGTAAGGTTGGCTTGTAAAGTCACCATGGGTTTTGGAGGAGTTGCACCCGGCACTGCAGAAATCACAGGCCCATTTTGAGTAGGCACCACAAATTCATCGTAAATCGCAGCTCCTGGATTTGCAGGATCGCGCGGGCAAAAGCCTTGCGCGCTCGGGAAGGTAGCCGACAAGGATTGCTGACACGCTCGCTTTGTTGCATTATCGGCATCTGCCGTTTCTAACAGAACTTTAGGAAGTAGAGCTCGCAGATTTTGTTCTCGCAAATCTTCTTTAATAGCGCTCTTGAGCGAGCAGAAAGTTTTATAAGAATTAGGCAGAGGATCAACTCGGTAAAATTCCAATCCTAAATTCGCCAAACTCAATTTAAAATATTTAAGATTTGGGTTCAAACGACGATGGGCGCTTGCTCCATCGTTATTGCTCAATCGATCACTTAATGCTCGAGTTTCTGCATCTGTGAGATAATGAAAGTGAGGAGAAAAATGCACATCGGGCTTTAGGGCAATACGCAAAGGCCAGCGGGCATCATCACTCACACCATTTTGATTGATGTCGACATTTTTATTGAGGAAATCTTCCACCACTGGAACTGCTTGGTAGATAAAACTATAAGTTCCATTCGCATTCGTAAAGGTATTGGGTTCTAAAACAGTATTCGATAAAATTCCCAGGTTCGCTGCCGACAAAGCCTGATTGATGGCATCTTCTGAAATCTGAAGCGCTAGGTTTCGATTCTCATCTGTTAGATTTACGCGCGGTCTCGGTTCTGCCGCGAGCTTCGGGACAATAATAGTACCCAAAATATTTTTCGTCTCTTGTGGAAGATTATTTAAAAGAGCCAAGACTGTATTATTGGGAGTGAGGCGCACCGGCATGTTCCAGATATGCAATCCTCGTTCATCAAAACTAATATTATCGGAATGCAAAAGATCATACGAAACGTTTAAACCTAAATTCTTTCCGAAGAGTGCAAACTCGAGCGGTAATCGGAAAACATTGGTTTCAATCGCATCAATATCGGCCTGAGGTCTACCCGCGGCGCGTGCCTCCGCACGAGCTTGTTCAGGGGTGTCGATGAGATTGTGGAGTTCGGTGAGCCATTGAGCAAAATTCATTTTACCAGGTAAACCACAAGTAATTGTTTTTTCAAAAGTATCCCGGATGATTCCTGAAATGGATCCAAAATTATTTTGAAAACCGGAGAATCCAGGAATATTTACAGAATCTACAATCTGTCCATAAGGAGCTCCGCCTATCATCCCTACAACTCGAGTTGCGCCCGCTTGAGGAGACACAAATAATTTGTAAACTCCATTTTCTTTTCGGAATGAAACGGAAAGTGCAACGGTAAGCTCTCGCAGATTGAGGCGTACTGAAATCGCACCCGGCCCACCCGTGGTGCCTGCAGCCGTCTGAGTCAGCAAAGCTCTCAAACCATTTATCTTGATGGTCACATCCAAAGTGTTGTTTGCGGTAGATTCGAATTTCAAAACATCAATTCGTCCTATATTTAATTGATTAGGGTCTATTACAATAGAGCTATTTCCTTCTATAGGATCTCCCGTATCACATTGAACTGTGGGTCCAGGACGGTCTTGTCTCAAAGCATTAGCAATCGTTCGCTTAAATTCAGGATCACTCGGATTACTTAAAAACTTCTCCAAGACTTTCTTAATTTGCACCGCAAACACATTCCTCGCCAACTCTAACGAGACCCCTCGCTCAGTAAACCCATACCGCGCGGTAGGGCCTGTAGAATCATATAATTTATTTAGTTTGCCGTAGTTAAAAGAGATAGCCAGTTTACCCGTATAAAAATCTGCAATCTCTTGAGAAGTTACTCCGGGACGTGGATTATTTAACGTATAGGGTTGTTTGGCACTAATAGAATACGAATTATTTCCAAACTGAGGTTGTACACTCACCGTAAAAATTCCATCACTTCCTACTTGTAATTGATCCGGAGGAATTTGAAGCCCATTAAATACGACAATTGGCTTTTTATCATTTTCGGAAAGCGTGGTTAAACAAACGTCTGGACTTTGCGCTTGTGTCACACAAAACTGTAAAGTTACCGCTTGCGGGCTTGCACTATTCGCTTCCACTAAATTTCCATCCCGAGGGCTCGTTCCTTTAAGCTGAATACCTAATGTAGGAAGTGTGTTGGTGAGGGAAAAAGAAATACGCGTGGGCGTGGTGCGACTTAATCCTCGCTCTTCTAACAAAGTATTATGCACCCACATCTGAAAACGATTGACCCCTTCGAAAAGAGGTAACTTGGCGATTTTTCCTTTGAGAGTGCGGCTTTCGACTTGGAGATCCGTAAAATCGGTATCGCCCGTACTGACATAACGACGATTTCCTGCAGCATCATAATTCTCAAAAACAATTCCTACGTGATCGGTTCCTTGACTGGTCAAAGCAACTTTAATGACTACTTGCTTCATACTGACTTGAGCCCCATCACGAACTGCGTCATGCCGGTGGGAGGAATCCACCGCTAAGTTTCCGGGTTCTTCAGAAGGAGGTTCAATACTTACAAGTTGAATTTGGGGCACGTCTTGATAAAAAATATTTCGAGTAATGCTTACCATCTGCACGCTATCTGGAGAGTCTTTGAACGAGCTCACCACTAAGGTATATTGCCCTACTCCGCCAAGCTGCAGATCTTTGGCAAATGTGGCTTCTCGCACTCGCGCATTCTCGGGTCCTGTGACCGTATCAGAAATCGCTAAATCACTGGCCGTCACACTAAACTCACTGACCGGCGTACCATCTTGACGAAAAATAGAAATAATGGCGACGGGATCGGTATAAGCAAACAAGGCCGCTTGCGCAATATTCACGGCTCCTAAAACTCGAATAGTATTTTGCACAAACCCTTGCCCTTCAACGGGAGCGGTCACGCATAAAAATTGAGTGGCTAAAGTTCCACAAGAGCCAGTCGTAGGGGCTGTAGTCGATTTATCGGCAAACTTATAGGTGTTTCCATTTTGATCGGTAAGGGTTAAGCGGTTCACTTGCTCAGTCGACTCTACTTTTACGAAATTTTTAGAGCCGGTTCCTGAAACCGGGCCAAACAAGGTGTTATAAATAACGGGTTGCGCACTTCCCCCGCCACTCCCCTCTCCCCTGGAGGGAGAGGGTTGGAGTGAGGGGGAATTCTGAGTTTGTTGATAGTTCGCTTGAACTTGTTTTTTCAAAGGAGAAGAAAAGCTATCGAGTGTGCGTTTACGCTGAAAAAAACTTTCTTGAGAGATGGCCTGAGATTGGGCAGAGGGAGCAGGAAGATTACCCGGACTAATCGGACCCGAAGGCCCTTGAGGGGCAGAAGGACTGAGAGGGCCTGTTTGGGGAGAGGTGTTCGAAGTAGTTTTCGAGGCCGAATGATTTCCACAAGCCGCTAAAAACCCTAGTAAAGAAAAACATAAAATTTGTTTCAAGAAACGATTCATGCACTCCCCCTCAAGTTAAAGATCGAGAGCATAGTCCCACGACGGGATTTTACAGGCGGGCAAAGAATTAGAAGAAAATAAGCCCTCATAAACACTCCACTCTCCTATGCTTATTCTCGGCAAGAATCCCAACAAGTTGCGTAAAATCTTTCGTAAATTTCTGATTTTATTGGTTTTTTGCTGCGGCGCGTTAGAATTAGGCGGTGTAAAGAGGTGTTAAAAAGAGTGAAAATCTTGATGGAGGTATTTTTACTGTTAGAAAATCCCTCCCAGGCTCCCTTTACGAAAGGGAGATCCCACTTCCCCTCCTTTGTAAGGAGGGGGACCCAAGGGGAGGTCTGATAATGAACTTTCCTTATTGTAATTCAATCAAACTCCGAGTGAGACCTCTCCCCACCCCTCTCCTTTGTAAGGAGAGGGTGAGTCCATAAACATTGAAGCACCCCTTCTAAATTTTTAAATACTTCTTCGTTTGTAAAGCGGATTACACAATATCCTAAAGCCTCTAACTCCTTTTCACGAATCTGATCTTTTTCAATTTCCTCAGGTAAAGAATGAATATCACCATCCACTTCAACAATAACTTTTAAATGAGGAGCACAGAAATCTACGATGTAAGGCCCAATCCCATGTTGGGCTTCTAAATTTA
>CAYWGE010000027.1:10513-12719 GCA_964457215.1 uncultured Pseudomonadota bacterium | reverse complement strand
TTTTTGAAAGAGAGTTTTTTGACGCTAAGCGCGAAGTGTATCGACACAATACGCCCTGATTGGATTTTAAGACTATCATCCCTTGCGGATAGGAGGAAAAAATATGAAGAAGGTCTTTTTGTTGTCTTTAGTGTCTTTGATTTTTTGCCCTTTGAGCATTCAAGCCCAAGGAGTGTTAGCAAAGAAGCTGTCTGTTGGACAAAACTTCTTCGAAAAACCCACTCCTCAAGCACAGGAATGGACTGGGGTTTCGGAATCAATGGTGGTTTTACTGCCGCAAAACATTGCAACTCCTTCGCTAACCTCGCCTACTGTAAATCAACTGCAGGTCAAAGCGATTCATAATGAAAAATGGCTGGCCATCCGTGTAGAATGGGCAGATCCAACGAAGAGTCACCAAGTGAGTACGGACATGGCCACTGATGCAGTCGCTATACAATTTCCACTGAAAGGGGGTGATCAAACTTCACCTTTCATGGGAACTAAGGAAGCTCCTGTGGCCATCATGCAGTGGAAGGCTTTGTGGCAGCATGACATTGAAAAAGGTTATCAAAAAGTGACTGATATCTACCCCAACACCTATAATGAAACTTACCAGTTCGGAATTCACGCGGCCCGTGATGTGGGAAATCCCGTCGCCAATAATCAGCGTAAAACAGCTGCAGAAGAATATGTGGCTGGCGGCTTTGGAAGTTTGACAATACAAGCTCATCAAGATGCTTTTGCTTCGGGAGAATGGAAAGATGGAAAATGGACTGTAGTATTTAGCAGACCCTTAAAAAGCAAAGACGAAAACGACCCACAACTGAAGGTAAAGGAAAAGACTTCATTCTCCTTTGCCGTGTGGGAGGGAGGACAAAAGAATGTGGGAGGTAGAAAAAATTATGCGATGTGGACCCCCTTGCTTTTGGAATGATTTTCAATACAGGAGTATTTATGAATGTTCAAGATGAGGTTCTCAATCATTTGTTTCGCGCCGATCTTTATCGGGTATTAGCCTTGGCTTTTGATACCCCAACTGACGAGAGTGTAAAAGAGATCCAGGAAATAGCAAAAGAACTTTTGGAGTTCATCTCGAGAGTGGAAAATTTCAAAAGTATTCAAAATAGCTTAGGTGAGTTTTTAAAGAATTTTCCTCCAAAAGCTCGGGAGATAGAAGGAGAGTATCATCGCCTCTTTAATACCCAAGCGACTTGTCCTTCCTCTGAAGGTAATTTCCAGATGGTAGAAAGAGGGCCTATTATTGGGGACGTCTGTGCTTTTTATGAAGCTTTTCATATGAAGGTTGTGGAACGACAGGGTCCGCCTGATTCTTTGAAGATGGAACTAGGCTTCATGAGTTGGATGGCCTTGAAAACGGTTCAGGCCTTGGAGCAGGATTTAGAAGAAGAAAACAAGGTCGTTCAAGAGGCACAAGGCAAGTTTCTGGGTTCCCATCTTGGGCGTTGGATCAAGCCTTTTTCTAATCGATTGAAAGAAGTAACTTTTAATACTTTCTATACGGCTTTAGCTGATCTTTTAGTGCAATGGGTTTACGAAGATTGCAAGTACCTTAAGGCAACCCCTGTGTCCTTACCGGATTTTCTTTTAAAAGAAGACAAGGAAGAAGAAGTGAGTTGTAGTTTAGGGAATTTCAAATAGGAGGCATTATTATGTTAAGACTCGGTATGGCAGAATGGGCATGTATCGTCGTTTTGGCTTTATTGATTTTCGGCCCCAGCCGTTTACCCGCTTTGGGGAAAAGTTTGGCGGATGGAATTAAAAATTTCAGACGAGGAATCAAAGGCACTGAAAAAGAATTGACCGAAGTAAAAGACCTTTAATTTTTTTCTCCAATCTCCCCTTCCTAAGTCCCACTGGATACGGAAACGGAGACGGGGTTTGAGCGGAAACGCTTGAGCCTAGCGATTCTCAGGAACTCACTTCTGAGATGAATTCTAAAAGGAGATCTATGCTTACACGACCGGCTATTGCCCTGGAATGTATTTTGAACCAGATTTCTCCCTTGTCCGGAGAATCTCTTCCCCTGATGAAAGCCCGCGAGCGTTATCTTCTAGATGCCGTACTCTCTCCTATTTCTCTGCCTCCTTTTGATGCTTCAGCGATGGATGGTTTTGCGCTGCGTGCGAGCGATACTCTTTCCGCTTCTCCTTCAAGCCCTATTTCCTTTGAAATCATCGACACCTTAGCGGCAGGCTCTTCTTCA
>CAYWGE010000027.1:1010-10503 GCA_964457215.1 uncultured Pseudomonadota bacterium | reverse complement strand
CTCGAGAAGCCGTTCGCATCATGACAGGAGCTCCCTTACCACCCACTGCTGACACCGTCCTTCCCTTTGAGGAAGCTCAAGAAAAAGAAGGAAAATGTTGGGTCAACAAAGTCCTGAACTTAGGCAAACATGTCCGCAAAAAAGGAGAAGATGTAGCACAGGGAAACTTTTTATTGAATGCCGGAGTGAAATTAAATCCCCAAAATATGGCCTTGCTCGCGGCCTTGGGAATGTCTGAAATTTTTGTTACTCGCTGTCCTAAGATTGCTTTATTTTCAACCGGAGATGAACTTCGACCTTTAGGCACACCTTTAGAATTGGGACAAATTTATGATTCGAATGCGCCGACTCTCACTTTTGCTCTGAACGAATTAGGGCTAGACGCTCAAGTGCTCCCCACACCCAAAGACACTTTGGAAGACTTGGAGCAGGCTTTTCAAAGGGCTTCCGAGGCCGATGTGATTTTAAGCATGGGTGCCGTTTCGGCGGGAGATTTCGATCTCATTCCTCAAGTGCTTAAAAAAATCGGCGCAGAAATTGTCTTTCACAAACTTGCCATCAAACCCGGCAAACCTTTACTGTTTGCCCGTTGGAAGCAGCGTTATATTTTTTGTCTGCCAGGCAATCCCGTTTCAGCTTTGGTGGTTTTCGACCGCTTCGTGCGCCCTGCTTTGCTTAAAATGATGGGCGCTTCTTCTTTATTCCGTAAGCGTTACACGGCTATGGCCAGCCAGGCCATGAAAGCCTCAGCAGGAAAAGAAGATTATCTACGGGCCCGGGTTAGCTGGAAAGAAGGAAGTTTTTTTGCCCGCCTTTCTGGCGCTCAAGGTTCTGCACAATTGAATTCGCTGGCTGAGTCGAATGCTTTAATTATTATCCCGGAATCCGTCGCTCAAGTATCAGAAGGGGAAAAAGTCGAGTTTGAATTTTGGGGGGAAGCATGAAAATTCATCTGCAATATTTTTCAATCTATCGCAGCCGCTTTCATGAAGAGGGAAGCACTAAAAACTATCCTGAAAATTTTTTAGTCAAAGAAGTTTTCTTCTCTCATTTTAACGATCGACTCGAAGCTGAAAAGTTTTTCAAATTTACTCGTTTTGCAGTCAATGCCGAGTATTGCTCCGCGGAGACGTCTTTAAAAGAGGGGGATGAATTGGTCTTTATCCCTCCGGTGAGTGGGGGCTAAAAGATGATTGAACTGACAGATAAAAAAATTGCGATCGAGGAAGTCTTAAACTCTGTGCAAGACTTGGGAGCAGGAGGACAGGTGCATTTTATCGGTAGCATCCGCGAAGAAAATCATATTGCGGGAATAGAATATCAGTCTTATCTGTCTTTGGCCCAAAAACAAATGGAGGAAGTAGTGCAGCAAGCCCATCAGCAGTGGCCTTTAAAAAAAATCTCTGTCGTTCACCGCGTGGGATGGGTTCCGCTGGGTGAAGCCGCTGTGGTGATTGCGGTTTCCAGCGCACACCGCAAAGAGGCTTTCAAGGCCTGCGAGTTTATCATCGACCGTATCAAGGAAATAGTACCTATTTGGAAAGAAGGGGGAGAAGCATGCTGTCATCACTAGCCCTTGGCCTCTTGTGCGGGGGAAAATCCAGTCGCTTCGGGTCCAACAAAGCCTTAGCCGACATTGACGGGACACCTCTCATCCAAGCGGTTGCGGAACAACTCAAAAATTTAAAATCCCCCCTGTGGTTATTAACTCATACTCCAGAAGCCTATCCTTTTTTGCAGCTTCCTTATTTGCTCGATGCTACTCCTGAGGCTGGGCCTCTCGCCGCTTTGTCGAGCGCATTCGAGCAGACTTCCTATGAGTATTTTTTGCTCGTGGCCTGCGACATGCCCAAGCTGGATCTTCCGTTACTTCAAGAGTTGATTCTGCAGAAAAAAAAGGCCCCTGCTCTTGTGCCCCAAGACTCTCAAGGTCCGCAATTTTTGTCCGCTTTATATTCCCGATCACTCCTCAGTCCCCTCACTCAGTTTGTGAGGCAGGGAGGAAGATCCTTCAAAAAATTCTTTGAGCTTTATCCCGATTCGGTCGTTTTTATTGAAACAGGAACGAAGCTTTACAATGTAAACACAAAACAGGAATTTGAGGAGTATTTATATGCTCGTTGATTTTAAAAATCGTAAAATCGAATACCTTCGACTCTCGGTGACCGACCTTTGCAACTTGCGTTGCCAATACTGCATGCCTCTGGAAGGAGTGCCCCGATTTTCGAAAGAAAAGATTTTGAATTTCGAGGAAATCACAAGCTTGATTCAAATCTTGTCGCAGCTGGGCATTCGCCGAGTACGCCTTACCGGTGGGGAACCTTTAATCCGCAAGGACTTGCCTCTCCTTGTGGAAAAGATTCGGTCCATTTCTGGCATCGAAGAAGTGCTGCTCACCACCAACGCGCTTCTTTTGAAAGATCAGGCGCAAGCTTTAAAATCGGCAGGGCTCTCCCGAATCAACATTCATCTGGACACCCTTTGTCCCCAAAAATTTATCGAAATTACCCGCTGGGGAAAGATAGCACAGGTCTTTGAAGGCATTGAGGCAGCGCAAAAGGCAGGTTTCAGCAAGCTCAAACTGAACATGGTCTTGCAGAAAGGCATCAACGACGACGAAGTCCCTGACCTGCTTCGGTTCGCGGCCGCCCACCAGATGATTCTTCGTGTGATCGAACTCATGCCCATCGGCGAAGCGCGACAACAATTAGACCGTTTTGTTTCCGTCGAGGAAATCAAAGAAAAGCTCAAAAAAGAATTCACCCTTCTCCCTTCTCTTTCCCAATGGGGACGCGGACCTGCCCAGTATTTACATGTACAGGAACTTCAAACGGATCTGGGTTTTATTTCCCCCATTAGCAAACCCTTTTGCGAAAGCTGCAACCGCATTCGAATTTCCAGTGATGGCCGTCTGCAGGATTGTCTGGCTTACGACGGGGAACTTTCATTGCGTGATCTTTTGCGTTTCGGAGAGCAGAAAAATCAAGACTTGGGCGAGCTGATTCGAAAAAAACTTCTCTTCAAAACCTCCGATCATGGAGGCTTTTTACAAAATCGAGAGAAGCCCACTCCTTGTATGTATGGAATTGGAGGATAGACCATGATTGATATTTCAACCAAAATAGAAACTTTACGGAGTGCCATTGCGCAAACTTCCATTCTTGCCAAACGGGAAACCCTGGAGCGCTGCATGAAAGGGGATACCCCCAAAGGTGAAGTTTTGCCAGTGGCTCGTGCTGCTGCGGTGAATGGGGTGAAAAAAACTCCTGATCTTATCCCTTACTGCCATCCTTTAGCCATTGATGCGGTGAAGGTGGATTATGCATTAAAAGAAGATCGTTTGCTGGTGACTGTAGAGGTGAAAGCGATTGGCAGAACCGGGGTCGAGATGGAAGCCCTCATGGGTGCTTCAATTGCCGCCCTGAATATTTACGATATGCTCAAAGGCATCGACAAAGAAGTTTCTATAGGGCCTTTAAGCCTCTTGCAAAAACAGGGAGGCAAAAGTGATTTTCAGGAAAAGACCGACTCTCCTTATTCGGCGGCCGTGCTCATATCTTCGGACAGTGTTTCCAGCGGAAAAAAATCAGACAAATCCGGAAAACTGATTTTAGAAAAAATGAAAAAATATCCTGTAGAAGTTCTGCACTATGAAATTGTTCCGGATGAGCCTGAAAGAATCCGCGAACAAATTCTCTCCTGGTGCAAGCAAGGCATAGACCTTATTTTAAGCACGGGCGGAACGGGCTTGGGCCCCAGAGACGTCACGGTAGAAACGGTCAAAACCCTACTCGACCGGGAAATCCCGGGCATTGCCGAAACGATGCGGGTTTACGGTCAACGCCGCACTCCTTACGCCATGCTTTCGAGAGGGGTGGTTGGTTTAAAAGGAAACAGCTTGATTATCACCCTTCCCGGCTCTTCCCGCGGGGTAGAAGAAAGTTTGGCGGCCATTTTTCCGAACGTCTTGCACTTGTTTCCGATGATGAAAGGAGGGGGACATTGAGTATAGAGGCCTCTCATTACTTTTTAATACTGCTCTTTTTTTGCACCGCCACTTTGTATTCTTCGGCGGGCTTGGGCGGAGGCTCTACTTACCTTGCTCTTCTGACCCTCTTTGGTTTCTCTCACACCCGCATCCCTTTATTCGCTCTGAGTTGCAACATCTTGGTAGTTCTTAGCGGGATCTGCTACTTCTACCAGGCCGGGCATCTGCGCCTGAAAAATGTGCTTCCTTTTTTAGTCAGCTCGATTCCCTTGGCTTACCTCGGCGGGAGTTTAAGCCTCAGCAAAAAACTTTTTTCTCTCTTGCTCGCCTTTTCCCTGGCCTGTGCGGGCCTGCGCCTCTTTTTTCGGGACCGAGAAAAAACAATCCAGCCTCTTTCTTGGAAAAAGGCTTGTCTACTGGGCTTTCCCCTGGGCGCAGTCATGGGATTTTTATCCGGTCTGATCGGAATCGGAGGAGGAATTTTCTTAAGTCCCCTGCTGCTTTTGCTGGGCTGGGCGAATTCCAAACAGGCCGCGGCCGCGGCCTGCCTTTTCATTTTGATTAATTCTCTTTCGGGTTTGCTGGGTCAGCTTTCCAAAGGCGCTTCCTTCGAACAGCTGTCTTTTCTTCTTCCTTTTCTGCTGGCCGTTTTCCTGGGTTCTCAACTGGGCGCCAGGCTGGGAGCCTTTCAACTTTCAAAATTTACCCTGCAGCGCGTCTCGGCGGTCATTCTGCTGTTTTCCAGCGCCAGAATATTAGCAGGCCTTCTATGACCCAAACTCCGGATTGTAAAACTTGCTCTACCCGTCTCTTGGGGGTGTTTTGCCGCTTGAGTGATTCTGCCTTGGGTGAACTTGAGAAGTATAAAACAAGCAACACCTACAAGAAAGGTCAGATGATTTTTTATGAGGGAAATCCGTCTTTGGGACTTTATTGTATTTTTTCCGGGCGGGTGAAGCTTTACAAATCCCTCTCTAGCGGATCCCAACAAATTCTGCGCATTGCAGGACCAGGTGATCTGCTGGGCTACCGCTCGTTATTTGCAGGTGAAAGCTACCATGCCAGTGCTGAACCCTTGGAAGATTCCAATATTTGTTACATCGACCCCAAGGCTTTTTTCTCTATTTTAGCTAAAAATCCGGATTTGGCTTTGAACCTGATCAAAAAACTCGCTCAAGAGTTACGCGTTGCTGAAAATTTAGCCGTCAGCATTACTCATAAACCCGCTCGAAAAAGAATGGCGGAACTGCTTTTGGTGTTGAAAGAAACCTACGGTAAAAAAGTCAAGGAGGGTATAGAGATTTCTCTTCAACTCACCCGACAAGAAATGGCCGAAATGATTGGTAGCACTCAAGAAACCAGCATTCGTTTACTTTCTGATTTTAAAAAGGAGAAAATGATTAAAGTGCAAGAACGGCGCATCACCATTTGCAATTTAGAAGCCTTGTTGGATGCCGCAGATTTAGAAAATTGAGGCGAAACTGATATGCATCATAGTACTTTTTTTTCGATAAAGTACTCTTTACTTTATTATGCAAAACGAAAAAAAATTCCTCAGCGAATTAGAAAAGAAATGGCCTTGTTTAAAAAAACAGGCACGGCCTACTTCCTTTCGAAAGGGGCAAGTTCTTTTTTATGAGGGACATTCTCCCTACGGCCTTTTTCTTTTACTGAAAGGCGAACTTCGTTTTCTCCATCATGGAAAGACTTGCTCTGAAAAACACTACTGGAATTTTCAAGACACCCAAATTCTTTGCTTGAAATCTTTTTTAAAAAACAGCTCTTATACTTGCCATGCTTACCTACTCAGCGATGCCGATTTTCTTTTCCTTTCCAAAACTGAATTTCTTTCCGAGGAGTAAAAATGCAAGCGACTGATCATCTTCTGGCAGAGCACGAGAAAATTTCTTCGATGCTTCGAGTTCTTGAACGGATGTGTGAGCATTTAAAAAAGGGGGACGTTCTTCCCCGAGAACAAATTGAGGATCTTCTTCTTTTTTTCGAGTTATTTTCTGATCAATTGCATCATGCCAAAGAAGAAGAGATTTTACTGCCTGCTTTAATTCAAAGTGCTTTCCCCTGGAAGGGAGGCCCTCTTTGTAGCTATTTCAAGCAAATGCAGATGTGGGATGAAAGTATTCAAGAGCAAGTCAAGGCACTCAATCAGGAATTTGAATTGAATCTTATTTTTGATTTAGACCCCTTTTCCCCCAAGCGATCTTTACCGGTACTTGAAGAACACGTACTGGGGAGAGCTCTTGTGCGAGTGCTTCGTTTGGAAATAGCTAAGCCCTCTTCTTTCACCCGTTTCGCACGTCGCTTCATTTCATTACTGGATGCTCACATCGACAAAGAAAATCGGTGCTTGTTCCCTATGCTGGATGATACTTTAAATTCTGAAGAACAACAAAAACTGACAAGCCAATTCTGCGAAATGGAAAAAAAATTTTTAAACCAGGAACGGTTTCAGCAACTGGAACAAAAATGGAATGAACTCCGCTCAATTTGGGTTTAATCTAGTAGAGATTAACAGGATTGCAAAAAACATTCTTTACGCAGTCGCAAAACAATCACTTTTTCAAAATTAATTTTAATTTTTCCACTTGAAGCAAGGTGACTCGTTTTCTAGCGCTCTCCAAAAGACCCTCTCTCTCCCATTTTTTAAGTAGTCGGCTTACAGAAAAAAGAGTGGTGCCTATGAATTCAGCCAGGTCTTGTCGAGTGAGAGGAAAATCAATGAGAATTCCTTTAGGCTTTTTGATTCCATGATGAGAGGCAAATCGAAGTAAGGCTCTTGCAATTCTGGTCTCCACTTTTTCGGTAGCAATTTCACGGAAACGTTTTTGAAGCTCTGCAATTCTTTTCAGAAGAAGTTGGGTGATACTCAGAGCAATCGGAGGGTATTGAGACATCAAGTGCAAGAAGGCTACTTTGTCCAAACAAAAGACCGTCGTTTTTTCAAGAGTGTAACCAGTGCCAGGATAAGTTCCATTTTCTAGCACTGCCACTCCAGCCACCAGTTGCCCGGGGCCCAAGACTCTTAAAAGCACTTGGTTTCCCTCTTCGCCAGTTTGTGAAATTTTAATTTTTCCTTCCAAGAGAATAAAGATGCCTTCTGCTTCCTCTCCTTGATTGAAGAGATAGATATTTTTTTGCAATTGTTTAATCTTCCCCAAGTGGAAAATCATCGAATAATCAAAATCACGAAGCCCCCTAAAAATAGGAATTTTTTTGAGAGCTTGAAAGTCAAAAGAGGAATTTTTCATAAAAAAAGAAAACATGATTTAAATCATGTAGATTTATTGCATTTTCGCAAAGAATGAAAAATATATTCAGCCTATTCATCAGGTTGAGGCTAAGCTCTTTTTTTAAAAGAGGATCGAATATGTTGCAAGCTAGAACATGTTTTTTATTTAAGATCAGGGGCTTCGCGCCCCGAGTTTGAACGCGGGGCTTTTTGTTAAAATTAAAATTGAGAAAATCCAAAATTAGGCTGGTTAGTTATTTTTATAAAGAGTACCCGTCTAGAATCTGTTTCATTTAAATTAAGGAGAGTCCATGCTTTCGAAATCGCAAGCCCGAGCTTTTTTCTTGTTCGGCACACTTATCTTCGTGGTTATTTTTATAGGACTCACGGTGGATACAGTGCGCAGAGTACCCGAACAAACCAAACAAACAAATATGACGGAGCAAGTTATCCTGGGAAAAGATATCTGGGATAAAAATAATTGCATGGGTTGTCATACGCTCATGGGTGAAGGGGCCTATTATGCTCCGGAGCTGACCAAGGTTTATGAGCGTCGTGGGCCCGCCTGGATGAAGATGTTCATTAAAGATCCTCAGGCGATGTATCCTGGAGAAAGAAAGATGATTCAATACAATTTCAGCGATGCTGAAATTGACAATCTGATTGCCTTTTTCAAATGGATTGGGGAAATGGATCTCAACGGATTTCCTCCCAAGCCAAATATTCTTGTTGTCCCTCAAGCTTCTGCGTCAAGCACTACGCTGGTCAGCACTAAGGCTCCAGAAAAATTCACTCAAATCTGTGCAGCCTGCCATGTTGTAGGAGGAAAAGGAGGCACGGTGGGCCCAGCGCTCGATGGAGTCGGCTCACGTCGCGATGCCAAATATCTTGATCAATGGTTACGCGATCCTCAAGTTCTAAAACCTGGAGCGCTGATGCCAAAATTGCCTCTCAGTGAAGTTGAGCTAGAAGAACTAGTGAAGTATTTATCCGAGTTAAAATAAGAAAGGGACGATCATGAAATTTAAATCTCAAAAGTTAGCCTACTGGTTCTTCGCAACCTGTATGCTTTTACTCAGCTTGCAAATTGTTTACGGTTTCATCATGGGCTTTGCACGTATCGGTTTTGATGTGCTGCACGATTGGATTCCCTTTAACGTTGCGCGAGCGACACACACCAACTTGCTGGTTGTTTGGTTACTGACCGGATTTATGGGTGCCGCCTATTTTATTATTCCCGACGAAGCAGACCGTGAAATTTATTCTTTGCGTCTGGGGGTTGTTCAGTTGATCTCGCTCATTATAGTGGGAGTCACAGCGATAGTCGGTTTTCACTTCAATTGGTGGGAAGGTCGGAAGTTTTTGGAAATTCCAAGGCCTCTCGACTATTTGGTGGTGGTCAATGTGTTGTTGTTTATTTTCAATATTGGAATGACTATCTGGAAAAGCAATCGTACTTCTACGACAAGTCTTGTTTTGTTCTTCGGTCTTTTATCTGCGGCGCTGCTTTATTTGCCAGGTATGATTTATTTTACCAACCAAACTTTCGATTCTTATTTTCGCTGGTGGGTGGTGCATTTGTGGGTAGAAGGCGTTTGGGAACTCATCATGGGCTCCATCTTGTCTTACCTCTTAATTAAGCTGACGGGAGTAGATAGAGAAGTAATTGAAAAATGGCTGTATGTTATTATCGGGCTTACTTTTCTTTCAGGAATTTTAGGAACCGGCCATCATTATTATTTCATCGGTGCTCCTCGTTATTGGTTGTGGATTGGTGGATTTTTCTCAGCTCTTGAACCTCTCGCCTTTTTGGGTATGGCTCTCTTTGCGATTACCATGTACCGAAAGAGCGGAAGAAATCATCCGAATAAAGTGGCCATTTATTGGACGGTAGGTTCTGCCATTATGTCTTTTGTGGGGGCAGGATTTTTAGGCTTTGCCCACACCTTACCTCAAGTGAATCAATGGACTCATGGGACCTTAATTACGGCGATGCACGGCCATCTCGCCTTTTGGGGTGCTTATGCGATGATCGTTTTAGCCATCATCAGTTATGCCTTGCCTTTGCTGACGGGAAGAAAACTTTATAACACGATGTCGGGTCTTCTGGGGTTTTGGCTGAGTAATATCGGGATGCTCGCGATGACGGCTGCCTTTGCAGTAGCGGGCGTTGCCCAGGTTTACCTGGAACGTAAACAAGGCCTCGATTTTTTACTCGTGCAAAAAGAAATCTCGATCCATTTTGTAGGACTCTTGTT
>CAYWGE010000027.1:0-1000 GCA_964457215.1 uncultured Pseudomonadota bacterium | reverse complement strand
AGTTTATTTACGTTGGGCATTATTCTTTTTATCGTCAATTTCATTCGTTATGGAACCCCCAAAGAGGAAGCGATTGGAATGGAGGACTAAATGACTAGGGCCCTGCTCCAAGATCTAAAAAATAGGGAAGTTCCCTTGCCTTATTATCGTGCGGTAAAAAAAGAATGTGAAGTGTTTGAACACGCCTTTCAGCATAAACTTCCCTTGTTGCTGAAAGGCCCCACGGGAACCGGAAAATCACGTTTTGTCGAGCACATGGCGGCCAAGCTGGGTGTGGAGCTGATTACCGTCTCCTGTCATGACGAAACTTCGGCTGTCGATTTATTGGGACGTTATCTCATTAAAGGTCATGAAACTGTTTGGCAGGATGGTCCTCTCACTCGAGCGGTGCGAGAAGGAAAAATGATTTACCTCGATGAAATTGCGGAGGCGCGCCCGGATACCATTGTGGTGCTTCACTCTCTCACCGATTATCGTCGCGAACTTTATTTGGAGCGTCACAACGAAACCTTGAAAGCGCCCGAATCTTTCATGCTCATTGCTTCTTTTAATCCCGGTTATCAGCGTGGGTTTAAAGAACTCAAGGCGTCGACGCGTCAACGTTTTGTGAGTGTGCATTTTGACTACCCTCAGGTAGAAGTGGAAACAGAAATTGTTCTGCAAGAAAGTGGAGTGGATAATAGTAGAGCAAAACGCCTGGTGCAAATCGCAGGAAAAATTAGAAATTTAGTGGAGCTAGGACTGACTGAATCCGTTTCTACCCGGCTTTTGGTGGATGCTGCGAAGCTGATGAAATCGGGTCTTAGTGAAAGACTCTCCTGTGAAGTTGCCATAGTAGAACCTCTTACAGATGACAGAGAAACAGTGAGAGCACTCAATGATTTGGTGGCTTTGGTGTTTTGATATTTACCCTCCCTCCTTACAAAGGAGGGAGTTGGAGGGAGGTCTTAATTGGATTCAAATTGCAGCCACTTGAGACCTCTCCCTAGCCCTCTCCTTT
>CAYWGE010000026.1:0-12890 GCA_964457215.1 uncultured Pseudomonadota bacterium | reverse complement strand
AAAGAGCGTTTGCTTCCCTCTCCTCTCTTAATTCAACACATAAGAGATTTTTCAAAAAAAATAGGTCAAAAAATTGAGGAATCCCCTTTTTTAACCGTATCTTCTGTGATCGAAGATCCCGAAGAAAAAATAAAAATTCAAAAAGATTATGGGTGTGCGGCAATCGAAATGGAGGCGTTCCCGATAGCGAAACTCTCAGAACAATACCAAGTCCCTTTTGCAGAGCTCCGTTGGGTGGTTGATCCCATCGATTTTAAGATGCCTCCCACGGCTTCTTTTATAAATGCTCAAGGTACTCTTATTTTTTCAAAGCTCTTTTTCTCTCTACTTAAAAAACCTTCGCTGATTCCGGCATTAATGAAGCTCTCAAAGCATGCTCAGCTTGCCCTACAGGCCCAAAATAGCTTTCTCGAAAAATTCTTTGATTTCCGCAGGCAGTAGTATAAGAAGCTACGATATTTAAAATACCATTCCCTATGAGGATGGTTCGCTTAAGAATTGATCATTGTTTTTACAAGGAGATTTCATGAAATTTTTCTCTAAAAAATTAACCGTTCTGTTTGTGGGACTTCTTCTTTTGAGCGCCTGCGGCAAAGGATGTAATCGTCCTTCTGGCGAAAAAAGTGATGTGTTGGGGCTTATTCCGGCAAGCAATAATTTCCTGATTAATATTAATTGGAAGAAGCTTAGCACTACTCCGTTTTATCAAGAGGCAACAAAAGACGTACCAGATGAAGCCAAGACGGTTCTCGCTACAGTCGATCAAGCCTATTTGGCTTTAAGCCTCAAAGGTCCTTCCGAAGCACCCATGGGACTGGCCATTGTGACTGGAAAATTTGAAGAACCTAAAATTGTTTCGCTTCTTGAAGAAAGAGCAAAAAAACAAGGCGGAGAGCTTAAGAAAGAAACGGTTGAAGGAAAAACTATTTATCTTTCTGCAAAGGACCCCAACATTGGCCTGGTTTTTCTTTCGCCAACTTTAGCGATGTGGGGACAAAAAAGCAGCATTCAAGAATCTTTAATTCTTCAGAGTAAAAAAGGTGAATCGATTGAATCGAATAAAACCTTAATCGATCTTTTTAACAAAAAAGATTCTGAAAAAATGATTTGGGGTGTTGGCGTACTTCCTCGTCCTGCTACTCCCTCTAACCCTCAAAACCCAGACCCAATGGCCAGCCTTCAGGGGTTAGAAGCATTCACTTTTGGAATTGATTACAACAAATCAATCTCTCTAGACTGGATCGGAAATGCTCGAGATGTTACCCAGGCACAAAACATTGCCAATCTCTTCAACTCTTATAAAACTATTTTTGGCGCCTCAATTGCGGCACAATATCCTCAGTGGGGCCAAGTCATTCAAGGAGCCCAAATCACTAGTAAAGATAAAGTGGTTAACCTATCACTGAGTATTGGAGAAGATTTAATTCAAGAGATTAAGCAGAAGATTGCCGAGAAGAAGAAAACGCTGGAAAGCCAAACCTCTTCTGCCCCGGATACTCAACCCATCCCAAAAGCGTAGTTTAGAAAGCTTTGGATCTTAAAACCTAAGCTTTATCCCGTTGATTTTCGAATGCCCGGCCTTAAAAGCCGGGCATTTTATTGTTCCCCTATTTAGGTTATTTTCAACCTAGCGTCTGTCAACAAACTGACAGAATTATCATGTCAGATTAAATAGAGTTTTATAATTTTTGCAAAATCTGTACGTAAAAGTTACCCCTTGTTAAAACCTGTCAGTCCCTTTTTTGTCCTTAAGTTTCTTTCAATACCCGGGCATGCCCCTTGCAAGAATTGTTAAAAGAAAAGGGGTGGGCCATGCGTAAAAAAACTCTATTTTTTGAACAAGGGCGAAAAATTCTATTTACCACACTGTTGATCGGATTCGGAACCTGGGCAGTTTGGGGGTGCGGAGGTGGAGATACAGTCAGCGCTCAGACCGTGGGAACCAGTGTGGGCTCTCTCACTGTAGGCGATGTAGCGAATGTAAGCTTTGGCTCTGCTTCCACCGCCGAAGTCACATTCACGTCATTAGCGGGAGGTGAAGAATTTGTCGTCGCCTTCTACTCCCTGTCTTCCACATCCGGGAGCACTTTTACAGGCACTTTGTCGGACACGGGCTTAATCCCTGGAGACTCGGACTCCTCAACCGATCCTCAAATTCATTCTCATGATATTTCCTCAGGCGTGCCCGAAGACTTAACAGGTGAGTTTCATGAAGTTTTAAGAAATAGAGAACAAAGTATTTCTCCTTCTCAAATCGCTCAGGCTCGAAGTTTAAATTTAGCTGCGGCCCCAGCACAGGCCCCTCAAGTAGGTGCACAAGCGACTTTTTCTGTCCTAAACAGTTTGAATGGCTCAAGTTGCACAAGTGTTACCGCAAACGTCATTCATACCACTTCTCACTTTGTTCTTTATCGAGATGTCTCGGCCAATGGCTATTTGAGTGATGCAGATATCATCGCGTTGGGCAATGCCATGGAAACTTATTATAAAACCATGACCGATACCTTCGGCAATTTTTCGGATGTAGATGCGACAGGGAAATTTAATTATCTCTTCACACCCGTGGTAAATAGTTTAGGGGGAAGCTCAGGTATTGTGACCGGCTTTTGGTATGCCGTCGATCTTTATCCGGGTCTTACCTGCTCCAATGGAACAGATATCGCTTATATTTCCATTCCCGATCCTACCGGCACATTTGGGGTGGCCATTTCTCAGGCATTCTACAAAAGTAATTTTTGGGCAACGATCCCTCACGAATTACAACACGATATCAATTATAATGAGAAAGTTTTCGTATATGGAGGCTCTTCTTCGGATCCCGGTTGGATGAATGAAGGATTAAGCCACAATGCGGAGCAGATTATCAATTTTAATACAATTTCATCTCTTTATACTTATAATCCTGAAAATCCCTCTCGAGTCGATTTGGGTTTAGCCACAAATCCCGTCGCTTCTTTCACGGGAGGAACTTCCCTTTCTCAGCGCGGCATGTCTTACCTCTACCTCCAATATCTTGCGGAACAATACGGATCATCTGTTTTTCATGCGATGATCAATACCTCTGTTACGGGTTTGGATGCGATTGAAGATGCCACAGGTGTTGCATCGAGCAGTAGCGTGGCTGACTTTTTCTCGGCCGTTTATCTTTCAAATTTAGGACTAAATTCCAGCAGTCGTTATAATTTTTCAGCCATTGATTTGCGGGCGACTCAAGATGATAACCGCGGGACAGTATTAGATGGTCCTCTCGTCACAAACCTTGCAAGTCTTCCCCGCTCTGCGTCTATTTCTTCAATGAGTTCAGCCTATTACCAAATCAGTGGAAGCACCATCCGCGCGAACGGAAATCGCCTCACTTTTTCGGGGACGAGTGGTATGAGCCCAGGAGTTTCTATTATTCGAACTGAGTAAGGACTTGACCTGGCGGTTCATTCAACATAGAAGCCGACCCACTAGGATCGAAGGCCGGAAACCCAGAATGTCTGGAACGGCCGAGAAATGGCGTAAAGCCGCCCCTCTTGATGGGGTCGAAAGTGAGAGTCGGAACTCATGGGATTCAATTGCGGTATCGTAGGTCTTCCTAATGTCGGGAAATCCACCATTTTTAATGCACTCACTCAAGCGGGCGCCCAAGCGGCGAACTATCCTTTTTGCACCATCGATCCCAACGTGGGAGTGGTGCCCTTAAGAGACCCACGCCTCGATAAAATTGCTGAAATCTTTAAACCCGAAAAGATACTTCCTACGAGCGTAGAGTTTGTAGACATCGCCGGCTTGGTAAAAGGCGCTTCTCAAGGAGAGGGTTTAGGTAACCAATTTTTAGGGCATATTAAAAACGTTGATGCGATCGCTCATATTGTGCGCTGTTTTGAAGATTCTGATGTGGTTCACGTAGAAGGTTCTGTCAATCCACTCCGTGATGTGGAGGTAATTAATACCGAGCTCGCTCTGGCTGATCTTTCAAGTATTGAAAAACGCTTAGAAAAAAATGTTAGACTTGTAAAAGCAGGCGATAAAAAAGTCGCATTTGAAGTTGAAGTTTTAAACAAAATCAAACAAACCCTTAACGAAGGGGTACCCGTTCGGAAAATGACCTTATCGACTGACGAACAACAGGCTATCCACGATCTTCATCTGATCACCGCCAAGCCTGTTTTATACGTTGCAAACGTTGCAGAAAAGGATCTTGCGTCTCCAGGAACATTTGTGCAAGAGCTTCTGTCGTACGCAGAGAAGGAAAAAAGTCCCTGTGTAATTCTCTCGGGGCAAATTGAATCTGAAATTTCAAAACTTTCAGAATCCGAGCAAAAAGAATTTTTGCAAGAGTTGGGCATTCAAGAAGCCGGCTTAGATCGTTTGGCCCATGCGGGGTATCAATTATTGCATCTAAGCTCTTTTTTTACAGCAGGGCCTAAAGAAGTAAGAGCCTGGACAATCCATGAAAATACCAAAGCCCCTCAAGCTGCCGGTGTGATTCATACCGATTTCGAAAAAGGTTTTATTAAAGCAGAAATCTATCATTATAATGATCTTTTAAAGTGCGGTTCGGAACAAAAAGTAAAAGAAATGGGGTTGCTTCGTCTAGAAGGAAAAGAGTATTTAGTAAAAGATGGTGATATTATTTATTTTCGCTTTAATGTTTAAAGAGTGAGCGAGTATCCCCAGATTGGCTTTGCCAAACCGGAGGAACGGAACGAACGGTAGAACAATTTGATTACCCGATGGGGGTTGAGCAGGATCTCCCCCTGAATAAAAATGTTTAATGAATTCTAGTCTAGAGGTGGAGAGCCTAGAAGAAATTGAACTTTTATTATATGTTTGAAATACAGGATAAAAAATTAGGCAAACTCAAAGTTTTTAATGTGAGTGAAGCTCGAGCAAATTTTGCGGCAGTTCTTAAAGAAAATGCAGCAAAAATTGTAATTACTCGGCACGGTCGGCCTTCTAAAATTTTACTAGACTACCAAGAATACATTCAATTAATGCGCACGCCTGAGGAACAAGCACTTCAAACTTCTTTAAGCAAACTCACTCCTAAGACTTTATCGGAAGGAACAGCACCTCTTCCAGGCCAGTGGAGTGAAAAAGAATTTGAAAAAATTCTTAAGAATATCCCTTCACGTTAAGCGCATTCTCTTAAGGATTTTTACTCGGCTGACTTTGAGCTTGGAGCTGGTATTGTTTTACGGCCGCCAGATGCTCCTCATAAGTCTTTGAAAATTGGTGTGAGCCATCTCCTTTACTCACAAAATAAAGAGCTTCGGTGTTTGCGGGATATAATACAGCCTCCAAACTTTTTACCCCTGGATTTGCGATAGGAGTAGGGGGAAGCCCTTGTCTAATATACGTATTGTAGGGCCCGTCTCGCTCAAGATCTATTCGCCTTAAATTCCCGTCGAAGTTAGGGATTCCATAAATTACCGTAGGATCCGTTGCGAGCGGCATCCCAATTTTTAATCGATTATAAAAAACTCCTGCTATTAATGGGCGCTCCTCTGCCTTTCCGGTTTCTTTCTCTACAATCGAAGCTAAAATTAATACCTGATAAGGGCTCATTCCTAATTCTAAACTTCGTTGCTTGGCTTTTTCATCGAAGTGTCGTCTATAATTTTCGATCATTCGAAGAAGTAATTCATCCTCCTTTGTTTCGGAGGTGTATTCGTAAGTATCTGGAAACAAGTAACCTTCTAAACTCGTACCTTCTAAGCCAAACTGTTTTAAAAATTCTGGGCTCTGAGTTTTTTGTAAAAAATCTTCCGATTTTAAGATGCCTTTTTCTTTTAAAAGTTTACTGACTTCTTTAGCGTTATACCCTTCGGGGATTGTAAAAGTCCTGCGAAGTCTTTCCCCTTTCTTAAATTTTTCAACAATTTGTAACGGAGTAGTATTTGCCTCAAATTCATATTCCCCTGCTTTAAGCGAAGCTCCTACTTTTTCGTAACGAAGATAAAGTTGAGTTAAAAAAGCAGAATGAATAATGCCGTTTTTTTGCAATTCAAAAATAACAGATTGTAATCCCATTCCCTTCTTAATTTCAATTGTTCCAGGCCCTCCTTGAGGGCGCATTGGGAAACTCCAAATCCCATAAGCACCTATTCCTAAAACAAGGAAAAAAACAAAAATACTGATTGTTCTAATCTTTATTTTCATATTTTTTCTGGCTCAAAAAATCTTCTAAAATAATACAGGCAGCAATTGAATCCACCCGTTTTTTTTTATTTTCCCCTTTAAAACCATGTTCAAGAAGCCGTTGTTCAGCCTCCCATGAACTCAAACGTTCATCACAAGTTTTAATGGGAATTTGAAAATTTTCTTTTTCTAAAAAACCTTCTAATTTTTTAATAAAATTTTTAACTTTTTGGTAAGCGCTCCCTTTTGAGCCATCCATACTGTAGGGAATCCCCACCACTAAGAGCTGGGCTGCGGAATCTTTAATTTGCTGTGCAAGTTTTTCAAAATCCGCATTGTTATTGCGTCTTAAAAAAGCCTTTTGGGGCCAAATCTCTAGTCCCAATTCATCTGTACTGGCTATGCCAATTCTTTTTTCTCCAACATCTAAGGCTAAAATTTTCACGGTTTCAAAACTTTAATCTTAAGAATAAAACTTGTATAGACAAAAAAATTATTGGCATTGAACACTTAGTTCAAGCTCTCAATACCCAATGCCTGCTTAAAGGAGAAAAACTGAATGGATTCAAGAGTCGGGATTCAGGCCAAAATTTTTGGACGGGTTCAAGGTGTGAATTTTCGTGCTTCGACTTTAAGAGAAGCGGAAAAACAAGCGTTAACCGGTTGGGTTAAAAATTGTCCGGATGGAAGTGTGGAATTAGTCGCCGAAGGAAATAAGTCTAACATAACTTCATTTTTAAATTGGTGTAATCAAGGCCCACCAAGCTCTCAAGTGGATCATGTGGAATGGAAATTTATAGACTATTCCGGAAAATTTAAAAAATTTGAGATTTTACGTTCTGTGTAGAGGAATATTTTCATACTCCTCTACTTCAAACGTTTTGCTTAAGAAAACTTAATCGATTGAACAAATTTTTGGAAAGGACGGGAATAAATTTCAAACTGTTCACCCGGAAAACTTGCTGTAATATTAATCGCGACGGTATCTCGTAGAAGAGTAATTTGGATTTGTTGAACTTTTTGGCCTGCTTTAATATTTTTGAGTGCAGCAGCGTCGTCCCCTAACATTTGCTTCATCGAGGCCAAATCCCATTGACACACCATTTGCATCGCCGGAGTTCCACTCACCGTGATTTGTTTTTCATCCAATATTTTGAAGCTTTGAATTCCGCGAGCTTTCACAGCTTCTTTAATTTTACTAAAATAGCTCGCTAAATCAGTGGCTTGATTCAATCTTTCTTTAGTTAAAATAACATTGGGACGAACATTTTTATCTGTCGACGGGATTGTCAAAGTCACCATCCCTTGGTCTTGCCAATTTGCAGGAATTTCTACTTCTAAATCATTCAAAGTAAGCTTACCCATAAAATCTTGCTCCTTAAATTAGAGGTTCAGAATTACTAACCAGTCGGCAGTATAGAGAAGAGCCCACCAGGGCTTTTCCTACCGACAGTTTGTACTAGAGAGTCGCATTTGTAAACCAAACGAACGACTCGTCAGTATCTAAATAGTCTAACATGGCAGAATTCCTCTGCAAATTAAATTTTCCATGTGTCGTGAGACTCAGAACCTATTGATCTAAACCATTTAAATATCTAGGTTTTTTGCATTCAGAGCATTTTGCTCAATAAATTCGCGGCGGGGCTCTACTTGATCTCCCATCAAAATACTAAAAATTTCGTCGGCTTCGACTACATCGTCTACTCGGACTAGAAGAAGAGTGCGGGTTTCGGGATTCATGGTTGTTTCCCAGAGTTGTTCGGGATTCATTTCTCCTAACCCTTTATAGCGTTGAATATATTGGCCTTCTTTGCCTTCTTCGAGAATATAGTCTTTTACGGCCTGAATATTTTCTAAACTTGCTTCCTTGCCATTGCTACTCATTAGATAAGGAGCGCTCCCTAATTCTAAAAAGCTCTTATAGAGCTTTCGAAGCTCTTGTACTTCAGGAGAGGCTAAAAGTTCGTGACCAATAATAGTTTGTCTCCCGCCCCCATTATACAGAGTTTTATAACTTATTTTTTGAGCGGAATGTTCTTCATCCGCTAAAATTTCAAATTGCAAATCTTTCAACTCGGGATATTTTTTAACAATAAATGCAGAGAGTTTATCGGCTTCTTTTTCGATGGCCTTTGTATTTTTGAGCGTGGTCTCGTCGATTTCTGTTCCTTCCACCAAAGCCTCAATCACCCGCGGGTCTGTTTTCATTCGCATCATCGAAAAAATCTTAGAGTAGCGAATCAGTTTTTTAGTTAAATCGACCAAATTTTTCCCTGTCAATTCTTTGTCTTTGCCTTTGAGTTTAAGCTGACTCGTTCCGAGCTCAATTAAGTAGTCTTCTAAAATTGAATCGTCTTTTAAATAGCGTTCGGACTTTCCTTTTTTCACTTTATAAAGTGGGGGCTGGGCAATGAATAAATATCCACGTTCTACAATTTGAGGCATTTGACGATAAAAGAAAGTCAAAAGCAAAGTTCGGATATGGGCACCGTCGACATCGGCATCGGTCATAATC
Organism: uncultured Pseudomonadota bacterium; assembly: GCA_964457215.1. Taxonomy (GTDB): domain Bacteria; phylum UBA10199; class UBA10199; order JADFYH01; family JADFYH01; genus CAYLKF01. The sequence goes on along the minus strand of CAYWGE010000026.1, from coordinate 4,246 downwards.
ACAATGCGGTGATAGCGAAGCTTTTCAATATCAAAATCTTGCTCCCCAATGCCGGTTCCTAAAGCGGTAATCAAAGTACGGATTTCATCAGAAGTGAGCATTTTATCAAATCGTGCTTTTTCAACATTTAAAATTTTTCCCTTAAGAGGGAGGATCGCTTGATTACGGCGATCGCGTCCTTGCTTAGCAGAACCGCCTGCGGAATCTCCTTCCACCAGATAAAGTTCGGATTGTCTTGGATCTTTTTCCTGACAATCGGCAAGCTTTCCAGGAAGAGATCCTATTTCTAATGCAGATTTACGTCGAATCAGATTTCTAGCATTACGGGCCGCTACGCGAGCACGGGCCGCTTCAACGAGTTTAACTGCAATTTTTTTAGAAACCGAGGGGCTTTCCTCTAAAAACTGCCCTAATTTTTCACTCACGACGGATTTGACCAAACCTTCAACTTCGCTATTTCCTAATTTACCCTTGGTTTGTCCTTCAAATTGAGGATCTGGAATTTTTACAGAAATGACCGCAGTCAGGCCTTCTCGAATATCTTCCCCTTCTAAGCCCTCTCCCTTCATCTCCTTTAAGAGATTGGTCTTCGCGAGATAGGTATTAAAGGTACGGGTCAAAGCAGACTTAAAACCACTCACGTGAGTTCCACCATCGTGAGTGTTGATGTTATTGGCAAAAGAAAATAATTGTTCGGAATATCCATCATTCCACTGCATCGCAATTTCAACGATTAAATGATCTTTGGAAGCTTCGAAATAAATAGGTTTGGGGTGAAGAGGAGTTTTACGTTGATTGAGATGTTCAACGAAACTAACGATTCCTCCTTCATATTGAAAAATATGCTCTTTTCCGCTTCGCTCATCCTTAATTTGAATTTTTATTCCTTTATTTAAAAAGGAAAGTTCTCGAAGGCGATTACTCAAAATATCAAAACTATATTCAGTGGCCTCAAAGATTTGAGGATCGGGTTGAAACCAAATCTTGGTTCCACGTTTCTCTGTTTTTCCTGTTTGTTCAAGCGGTTTAACGGGAACCCCTCTCTTGTAGCGCTGATGATAAACTTTTCCATCTCGTTTAATTTCTACATCGAGCTCTACCGAAAGAGCGTTTACGCAAGAGACCCCTACGCCATGTAAACCGCCAGAAACTTTATAAGCACTGTGCTCAAACTTTCCTCCCGCATGAAGTTTAGTGAGAACTACTTCTGCAGCGGAAACTTTTTCTGTGGAATGCATATCGACGGGAATTCCACGTCCATTATCTTCAACTGTAATGGAATTATCGGTATGAATGAGGACATTAATAAAATCGCAATATCCTGCGAGAGCTTCATCGATTGAATTATCCACGACTTCGTAAACTAGATGATGAAGTCCAGGACTGCCAGTCGATCCAATATACATCGCAGGCCGTTTTCGAACGGCCTCTAATCCTTCTAAAACCTTAATCGAACTCGCATCATATTTTTCTTCTTTTTTTACCGTTGCTTTTTGCGCTACCAATTTCCCCTCCAAGTTTCGCTTGATTCAAAGTTTAATCCGTTTCATCCGCTAACATAGGGCGTTTTTTCATTCAAGTCTACACCGTAAAAATTTGACCCTTTTTAACCTCAAAAAATTGCCCCTCAAATCCCACATCAGGTAAAGCCCCCCAATGGATAGAAGTCAAAAACACCTGACATTGAAAGTCTCGGAGAGTTTCCAAGAGAGTTTTAACCCTGACCCCATCTAATTCACTCAACAAATCGTCAAAAAGGGCGATAGGAAATAATCCTTCGGACTGTAGCAGCTCCACTTCCGAAAGTTTGAGTGCGGCCACAGCTAAACGATGTTGACCTTGAGAGCCCTCCTCCCGAAGAAATCCCTCCCCTAATTGGAGCCCCCAATCATCCCGGTGTGGTCCAACCAAAACCTGACCCCGCAATCTTTCTTCCTGTTCACGTCTTTCCATTTCGAGAAGTAACTGATTAAACCAGTCTTCAAGACTTGTCGATTCTTCCAACTTTTGAAAATAAGGCTTATAAAAAAGTTTTCCCGTCCAGGCACGATGAGAAATAATTTCAAAATTTTTTGCGAAAAATGGAGATAATTGTTCAGTATATTTTTTTCTCTTCCACCCTAACTCTGCTCCTAATTTCGCCAATTTTTCATTCCAAATTTCTAATTCACTCCTAAAATTATCTCGGGAATATAAAGCAATCTGCTCCAAAAACTCCTGCTTTTGTCGCAAAACCCTCTGATAGGTTTGTGTGAGTTCTGCAAAAGGCTCCGAAAGCATTGAAAAAAGTGCATCAAAATAATCGCGGCGACTACTCGGAGAATTTCTAAAAAAGCGAACCGAATCCGGAGTAAAAAGAATTTGAGGAATTAAACGTCTTAATTTTCGAAAAGGCCGTGGAGTTTTGCCATTTAAAAGCACATTCTTTTTTTCTACCGTAAGATTTATTTCAATATCATAATTAAGTCCTTCATGCTCCAAGCTGCTACGGATAAGGGTCTGCTCATTTCCTCTTTGGATCAAAGCTTCATATTCATTAATACGAAAAGATTTTAATTCCGAGAGATAATACAAAGCCTCTAATACAGAAGTTTTACCTTGAGCATTTTCTCCGAAGAAAAAATTAAACCGAGAATGGGGAGTAAATTGCAACTGGGAGATATTGCGAAAATGCAAAATTTCTAGGGAAGAAATTTTAGTATGAGGAGAATAAATTCCATTCAAGGGTGGATCGATTTTTTCTTTTCTTTCTACCCCGGTGATCATGTGTGGCTCCGCGTCTTTATTGAGAAATACCGATTTTTTTAATCTATTTTCTAAATTCTCATCGGCATTACGACGCTTAAAAAACCTCGATCTTGTTCTGAGCGTATGACACAGGGTCCAACTTCACCATTGAATTCTATGAGAGTTTTGGGGTCCGTCATTACCGAAAGAATATCTAAAAAATATCGGGCATTAAAACCCACATGAAATTTTTCACCTTTATAATCAACACTTAACTCTTCGTGGGCTTCTCCTAAATCAGGATTCGAAGTGGAAATTTCCATCAAGCCGCTACTTAAACTGAATTTTACCCCACGAGACCGGTCTCCCACTAAAAGAGAAACTCTTCTTAAAGCGCCCACCAATTCTTGCCTATTAATATTACAGGTTTTATCGTGCCGTTTAGGAATGACAGGTTTGTAATCCGGAAAATCTCCTTCAATCAATCGGGCCACTAAGGTAACTTCTCCGCGCTCAGCTACAAAATTACGACCATCAATCAAAATTTTCACAGTATCTGATTTTTCTTCTTCGTTATTCCCTACTAATTTTTTTAATTCTTGGACGGCTTTTTTGGGAATAATTACTCCTTTTTGAAGAGGAACCGGTTGACTCATTTCTCGGTCTACATAGGACAATCGATGTCCATCTGTCGCTACCATTCGCAGACTTTTATCTCCTACTTTTTCAAGATAAACTCCGTGGAGGTTGTAACGACTTTCATCATTCGAAACCGCATAAAGCGTTTTATCTAGCATTTCACGGAGTCCTGCAGATTCTACGGGGTAAAAAGATTTTCCATCGAGTTGAGGAAGTGTTGGAAAATCATCTGAGGGCATTCCCACAATTTTAAAAGAGGATTTTCCAGAACTAATTTCTAAACGATCTTGGTTTTTCTGAGAAATTTTAATTTCATCAGCACTTAGTTCTTTAACGATGTCGTATAGGCTTTTTGCAGGTACACAAATTTTTCCTTCAGAAATAATATTTGCTGAAGTTTGAGTAACGACTCCCACATCTAAATCAGTAGCTAAGGTTTTTACATTTTGTCCCGTTGCTTCTAGAAGAGTATTTGAAAGAATCGGCATTGTCGTTTTTCTTTCAGCAATCGATTGGGTCCAACTTAAAGATTTGAGAAATGCCATGCGTTGAATTTTAAATTCCATATATACCTCTCTTTATGATTCTTAAGAGTTTTTCACTTTCTAACAAGCTTATTAATAGAATATATATATAAAAATAAATACAGTAGTATATAGTAGAGCCTGTGAATGTGTGAGTAAATGATCTAACAAAATGAAAATCTTAACTTAATTTCTCTCAAAGTCCTTGCATTCTTTTGCACTCTTTTTTTCACAAAACCGGGAGATCTTTTTTTAAACACTTCATCCACAAGTTCATCCCCTTTTTTCTTCACATGTGGAAAAAAAATCTATCCCAACCTTTTAAACAAAGAAGCCCACAACAAATTCACAGGGTG
>CAYWGE010000025.1:0-13097 GCA_964457215.1 uncultured Pseudomonadota bacterium | reverse complement strand
TATAGGCAGCTCGGAAAAAGTCTAATAATTCTTAATAGATAAAGAGAAAATATGGATCTATTTTATATCTTTTTTATAGGCGTTTATTTCTTAATTTTAGCGGTTTTAGCAATTTTTGGTCTTCACCGCTATTACCTGGCTTATCTTTACTACCGTTATAAAGATCACCGCATTACTCATCCAAAACCTTTTGATGAATTAACAGAACTCCCTTTCGTTACCGTTCAGCTCCCTATCTATAATGAAAAATATGTTATTCCACGTCTGGTAAGAGCTGCTTGCGCCCTTGATTACCCGCGTGATCGAATGGAAATTCAGGTTTTAGATGACTCCACCGATGAAACGACTGAAACAGCAAAGCGTATTGTTCAAACTTATGCAAAGAGAGGTTATCCCATCCGTCTCATTCATCGCACAAATCGAGAGGGTTATAAAGCCGGCGCTCTTCAAGAAGGAATGAAGGTATGCAAAGGAGAGCTGATTGCTATTTTTGATGCGGATTTTGTGCCCGATGCAGATTTTTTAAAGAAATTGATTCCTCATTTTGCTGCTAGCCCAAAGATAGGTATGGTGCAGGCCCGCTGGGGACATATCAACCGAGATTATTCTTTGCTCACCAAAGCCCAGTCCATTTTTTTAGATGGGCATTTTGTCATTGAACATACCGCTCGAAACCGCTCCGGTAGATTTTTTAATTTTAACGGAACAGCTGGGATTTGGCGAAAGTCTTGTATTGAAGAAGCAGGGGGCTGGCAACACGATACGCTTACCGAAGATCTTGATCTTTCCTATCGGGCTCAAATGAAAGGTTGGCAATTTGTATTTTTACCCGATGTTGTGGTGCCTGCAGAGCTTCCAGTCGAAGTAAATGCGTTTAAATCTCAGCAACATCGTTGGTCGAAAGGATCTATTCAAACCGCAAAAAAATTGGTTCCCACTATTCTTTTTGCTAAGATCCCCTTAAAGGCAAAAATTGAAGCACTTTTTCATCTTACGAATAACTTTGCCTATTTATTAATGATTGTTTTGTCCTTGCTCATGCCTTTTTCGATTTATTTTCGTTACCAATTAGGATGGATGCACTCATTCTATATTGATTTACCTCTTTTCTTTTCAGCCACTTTTTCAGTCACTTTTTTTTATACATGTTCTCAGCGGGAAGCCTATCCAGATTGGAAAAAGCGCTTACGTTATATTCCTTTCAATTTGGCTTTAGGGATAGGGATTTCTGTAAACAATGCTAAAGCCGTGGCTGAAGCAATTTTTAATCATGTGACGGAATTTAAAAGAACTCCTAAGTATGCAATTGAGAAAAAATCCGATGAATGGAAAGATAAAAAGTATACTCATCAATTTAACTGGGTTACATTCGTTGAATTGTTTCTTGGGGTGTATTTTTCTTTTGCGCTAAGTTATGTGATTGAGCAGGGGATTTATGTCTCTATTCCTTTTATGATTTTGTTCCAAATTGGATATTTTTATATTGCTTTAATGGGACTGTTTCAATCTCGCTCAGTTCTTGCCTTAGCACCCAACATGAGATGAAGTTCGAGTTTCATGCCAAAGAAATAACCTAATTTTTTGTCTCTGAAAGCACTGATTTTTGTGGATATTAACCCAAAGTTAATCCACTCTCATTCGATTGTTTTTTTTCTTACTTATTACTTGAAAATGGTTGACCCTCTCTCAAGTAATGCTTATAGTTTTTTCGTGTTCTTAAGTTGTTCGAAAGGCAGGAGCTTCTCGACAATTGTCTTCATTATATTCAGAATAACATGAGGGAGATCCCAGTGAAAAAGTCTTACGAAGTCTCTATTCTTAATCAAAAATTTATTATTAAATCAGAGGCGGATGAGCGTTATGTTCAAAAAGTTGCAGACTATGTAAATAAGAAGATTTATGATATTATGTCAGGTACTAAGAGTGTTTCAACTCTAAGTGTGGCCATTTTAGCGGCCTTGAATATGGCGGATGATTTCTTTAAGATAAGAATTGAGAAGAAAGATGAAAATGGAAATTTGGAGAAAAAGCTAAAAGAAATTATTGCTTTAATTGATAACCAGTTAGCTTTAAATTAGTTTTTAAGTATTTAAAATTTAAAGTATTTTTGATTTCCCTGCCTTGTACGTGATGAGTTGAGTGTTTTTTGAACCTATGAATGATTCCAATGGGAGTCCCCGCTTGCTGTGGTGAGCAGGTCCTGAAGTCGAAAGACGGATGGAAAGCCTAAAGCAGTAATGGGATGCCCCCCTAAGAGATTAGGGTTCGAATCGATCAATTCACACGGCAGATGGTGGGGTTTTTTATTGTCTTTTTTGGATAAAGAATACATAATGTTTTTTAGGTTTAGTAGATGGATTATTTCAAGGAGGATTGGAAAGGTCCTTAATAAGGTCATTTGGGTTATTGGGTAGTTTTACAAATAAAGAAAACAATTTTATATCTTTGAGCATGAGTTGAATTACATGAGCCTTCAGCGAGTTTTATTTAATTTTATTTTTTTTTGGCAGCTAACATTCAATGCTTTGTTGTTTATTTCCTTAGAAAGAAAAGTGTGATTCTTTTTAAGTGAAATTTTTGTTTCTTTAATTTGTATCTTACCTTTTTAGCCATGACCGGGGTCTCTTCAAGATCCGTAGAGTGGCAACAATTTCCGAACAAAAAAATAAAATACGTTCGAGCATTTTAGAAAAGCTTTCTTTGCTGTCTAAAGAAGTAGTTTCGAGTGCAGCCTCTTCAATTTGTGATCGGGTGGGGCAGCTTTCTACTTTTCAAAAAGCCCAAAGTTTAGCCCTTTATTTTCCTTATCAAACAGAAGTGTCTGTTTTGGGGATCGATCAATTGGCTCGAGAGATGGGGAAACGCGTTGCTTATCCAAAGGTAAAAGAACAATCCGAAGATTTAATGGATTTCTATTGGGTCGATTCTCTTCAGGAGTTAAAAAAAGGCTCTTGGAATTTATGCGAGCCTGACCCCAATTCTTCCTTGCCCGCCACCTTTGATGTGATTGATTTAATGATAATTCCGGGGCTTGCTTTTGATGTTCGGGGTCAGCGTTTGGGAAGAGGTAAGGCATTTTACGATAAGGCTTTAAAAAACTATCAAGGCATTCGTTTAGGCGTTGCTTATGATTTTCAAATTTTTGAACAGTTACCTCATGAAGCTTGGGATGAACCCGTTCATGGGGTAGTAACCGAAACTCGTTATTTAGAAGACCTCCATGCATAGACTTTTGTTTTGTTAAAAGGTCTACATCTTTTGATTAAGGTAGGGGCTTCAAGGAGTATTTATGAGTCTTACAGCTGTTTTAATTGGAACGATTACGTTAGTAATCGGATTATTTTTGGGCTTTTGGATCCGTAAGAAAATTGCGGAAGCAAAAATTAGTTCGGCAGAACTTAAAGCTAATTCTATTCTGGAAGAAGCCAAAAAGAAAACCGAGAGTCTGAAAAAAGAGGCTGAACTTGAAATTAAAGATCAACGATTTCAAGCAAAGCAGCATTTAGAAGAAGAGATGAGGAATCGTAAGCAAGAGATTGCTGCTTTAGAAAAAAGATTTACTCAAAAAGAAGAAACTCTCGATAAAAAAGGGGAAGCACTTGATGCTCGAGACCAAGAAGTAACCCGTCGAGGACGACAAATCGAAAATAAAGAGAAAGAACTTAAAGAGCTTGAAGAAAAATATCAACGACTCCTCGAAGAAGAAAAACAAACTTTGGAAAGAGTTGCAGGTATGTCGGCAGAGGATGCTCGTAAGAAATTAAGTGATGGAATGTTAGAGCGGGCAAAAATTGATGCCTCGAAATTGATGCGACAGCTCGAAGAAAATGCGAAGACGGACGCCGATAAAAAGGCCCGCCGAATTATTACTCAAGCCTTAGAGCGAATATCAGGTGAATGGGTGGCTGAACGAACCATCACTGTGGTAAATTTACCCAATGATGAAATGAAAGGCCGAATTATTGGTCGTGAGGGACGAAATATCCGGACGATTGAACAACTCACTGGTGTAGATTTAATTGTAGACGATACTCCCAATGCAGTGGTGCTTTCTGGTTATAATCCTGTTCGGCGTGAAATCGCGCGATTAGTTTTAGAGGGGTTGATTCAAGATGGACGGATTCATCCCACTCGTATTGAGGAAATGGTAGAAAAAGTGAGTCGTGAAATGGATCAGAAAATTCGAGAGGCCGGAGAGGCTGCGGCTTTTGAATTGGGAATCCATGGGATGCATCCAGAATTAAGTCGTCTTTTAGGAATGTTAAAGTTTCGAACCAGTTATGCCCAGAATGTATTGACCCACTCGATTGAAGTGGGTTTTTTATGTGGAATTATGGCGGCAGAACTTGGGATGAACGAAAAAATGGCCCGCCGAGCCGGTTTGCTTCATGATATCGGAAAGGCGGTGAGTCACGAAGTTGAAGGTTCTCACGCGATTATTGGTGCTGATTTAGCCAAACGTTATGGGGAAGATCCACGCGTTATTCACGCCATTGCGGCCCACCACGAAGATGTTCCGCAAGAGACCGCTTTAGCACATTTAGTAGATGCGGCTGATGCCCTTTCTGGTGCCCGACCGGGAGCGCGCAGTGAAGTCTTAGAATCGTATATCAAGCGAGTGGAAGACTTAGAAAAAATTGCTACCTCGTTCAATGGTGTTAACAAAGCATTTGCGATTCAAGCAGGTCGAGAAGTACGCGTGTTATTAGAAAGTGATAAGTTGGGAGACGACCAGGCTTATGTGCTTTCGAAAGACATTGCCCGCAAAATTGAAGATGAGCTCACTTATCCCGGACAGATTAAAGTAACTGTTATTCGGGAGTTAAGAGCGGTCGATTATGCAAAATAAATCTAATAGATGATTTGCTTATGAAACTCCTCTTTATTGGCGATATCTTCGGAGAAGTAGGTAAAGAACTCGTGCAAAAACGAGTTCCTTATTATCGGTCCGAAAGAAAAGTTGATGTGGTGATTGCGAATGCCGAGAATGTGAGCAAGGGGAGAGGTATTAAAATCAAAGATGCCGAAGCCCTTTTTGCATCGGGGGTGGATGTGCTTACGAGTGGAAATCATGCCTTTGATTACGACGAAACTATCCAATATTTTAAAACAAATCCCAGAGTTTTACATCCTGCCAATTATAGTAAGTCGAGTCCCGGTAAAGGATGGATTGTTTATGAAACTTCCCAAAAAGTAAAAGTGGGAGTTTTAAATCTTGCGGGGCGTATTTTTATGGGGCCTGCCGATTGTCCTTTTGAAAAATCCAACGAGATTTTAGAAGAGATGAAATCCCAAACAAATTTTATCATAGTCGATATGCATGCAGAGGCGACCAGTGAGGCGCGTGCTTTAGGCTGGCACTTAGATGGTCGTGTGAGTGCGGTTTTAGGTTCACATCGGCATGTGCAAACAGCCGATGAAGAAATTTTGCCTCAAGGTACTGCTTATTTAACCGATGCGGGGATGACAGGACCTTATCGCTCGGTGATTGGGATGAAGATTGAAGGACCTTTGCAGAAATTTAGAACGGGTATTAAAATTCCTTATCAGGCGGCGAGCGAAGATCCACGGTTTTGCGGTGTACTCTTAGAACTTGATTCTAAAACTGGAAAGGCCCTATCGATCGAACGGATTCAGGAGAGAATATTATGATGAAACCCATTGAAGAACAGCTAAAAGAAATAAAAAGAGGGTGTTCTGAGCTTATCAATGAAGCAGAACTGATTGAAAAATTGAAAGAGGGGAGGCCTTTACGAGTTAAGGCGGGTTTTGATCCTACTGCACCAGATCTTCATTTAGGTCATACGGTTTTAATTTCCAAACTCAAAACTTTTCAAGACTTAGGTCACGAAGTTTGTTTTTTAATTGGAGATTTTACGGCGACTATCGGAGACCCTACCGGTAGAAACGAATTACGTCCTCCTTTAACTACTCAAGAAATTCAAAAAAATGTAGAGACCTATCAGCAACAAGTCTTTAAGGTTTTAGATCCGGCCCGCACGAAGATTGTTTACAACTCTCAATGGTTTTCGAAGTGGTCGGCATCGCGTCTCATTGAGCTCGCGAGTCGTTATACGGCTGCACGGATGCTCGAGCGAGATGATTTTGAAAAACGCCACAAGCAAGGAATCCCGATTAGTATTCATGAATTTATTTATCCCTTACTTCAAGGTTGGGATTCGGTGGAAATGAAGGCGGATGTCGAGCTTGGCGGTACCGATCAAAAATTTAATTTACTCATGGGTAGGCACTTGCAACGGCAAGAAGCGCAGAAGGAACAAGTGATTCTCATGTTGCCGTTACTCGAAGGTTTAGATGGTGTGGAGAAAATGAGTAAATCGAAAGGGAATTATATTGGGATTACCGAAGCTCCTGGCGAAATGTTTGGAAAAATTTTAAGTATCAGTGATGCCTTAATGTGGCGTTATTACGAATTGCTTTCTCAAGAGCCTTCTGCCACTCTTGAAATGAAGAAAAAGGATGTAGAAGCGGGCAAATATCACCCCAAACAAGCTAAAGTCGATCTTGCCAAAGAGATTGTCAGTCGTTTCCATTCGGTCGAAGCTGCAGAACATGCGGCCAGCGAATTTGATCGAGTTTTCAAGCAAAGAGATTTGCCCGAAGATCTTGAAACCGTGATTTATCCCGCTTCAGCACTTCCTTTAAATTTGGTGGCCTTTTTAGTGAAAGAAGGACTTGCCGAGAGTAATTCGGAGGCCCGGCGCTTGATGGGACAAAATGCAGTCAGTATAAATGGTGAAAAAGTCACCGATCTTAAGTTTCAGATTGAAAAAACTGGCGAATATCTTTTGAAGGTTGGGAAAAGAAAATTTAAAAAGCTACAGATCTCGTCTTGATCTTTTAAAGCTCGCTCGCTATGACTTCCAATCATGACTGAGCAAGCCGTGGTTCACACAAAACTCCAAAAATATCCTTTAACTTATCAGGGTAAAGTTCGAGATTTATACGATCTCGGTGATCGCCTATTGATGGTAGCGACCGATCGCCTTTCTGCCTTTGATTATGTCTTGCCAAGTCCGGTTCCCGGAAAAGGTAAATTACTGACCCAACTTTCTGTGTTCTGGTTTAAACAAACTGAAAATATTATTCCTAATCATCTTCTTTCTACCGATGTTTCTCCGTATGTCTCAAATGCAGAAGAACAAAGCATGCTCGAAGGCCGAACGATGGTAGTGAAAAAAGCAAAACGCTTAGATGTCGAGGCAATTGTGCGCGCCTATCTCACCGGTTCTGCCTATAAAGATTATATAAAAACAGGAGAAGTGAATGGTATTAAGCTTCCTCAAGGCATGCGCGATGGAGATGCATTTCCGGAGCCTCTTTTTACGCCGAGCACGAAAGCAGAAGTGGGTACCCATGACGAACCTCTTGCTTTTGCAGAGGTTGAAAATTTGTTAGGAAAAGAGCAAGCACTTCGTGTGAAAGAAGCGGCGTTAAAAATTTTTAAGATCGCTGCTGAAAAAGCAAAATTGAAGGGTTTAATTTTGGTCGATACAAAAATGGAATTTGGGTTGCTCGACGATCAATTAATTCTCATTGATGAGCTTTTAACTCAAGATGCCTCTCGCTTTTGGTTAGCCTCGGAATACCAACCCGGCAAACCTTTAAATCCTTGGGACAAACAACTCGTGCGAGATTATTTATTGAAGTCGGATTGGGACCGAAAATCTCCGCCGCCCGCTTTACCCCAAAATATTATTGAGGAAACTTTATTTCGATATAAGAGTATTGCAGAAAGGTTGATGGTATGATTCCCCGTTATTCCCGCCCTGAAATGTCGAATTTATGGACTGACGAAGCCAAATATCAAAAATGGCTCGAAATCGAAGTCGCCGCTTGTGAAGCCTGGGCCAAGCTGGGGAAGGTTCCCGCGGAGGCGCTCAAAATCATTCAAAAAAAATCAAAATTTAGTGCAGCCCGTGTTTCAGAAATCGAAAAGGAGACTAAGCACGATTTGATTGCCTTTGTGAGTGCGGTTGCCGAAAATGTAGGGCCCGAAGGACGCTACCTCCATTTAGGTTTAACTTCGTCTGATGTTGTGGATACGGGGCTTGCAGCCCAATTTAAAGATGCTTCTTTGCTGATTCGAAAAGATCTCACGCAGCTTTTAGAAGTATTAAAAAAACGCGCTTATGAATTTAAAGATATTCCTCAAATGGGCCGCAGCCATGGCATTCATGCAGAACCCATTACCTTTGGGCTCAAAATTGCGCTTTGGTATGAAGAGATGAAACGAAACCTTCAGCGCTTTGATGCCGCGGTAGAAGACATTAGCTATGGCAAAATCTCAGGCGCTGTGGGCACTTTTGCGAATATCCCGCCCGAAGTCGAAAATTATGTGTGTAGTAAAATGGGCTTAAAGCCCGATCCCATTTCTACCCAAATCATTCAGCGCGATCGTCACGCCCATTATTTTACGACTTTAGCGTTGATTGCTGCATCCGTCGAAAAGATTGCGACTGAAATTCGGCACCTTCAACGCACAGAAGTTTTAGAGGCAGAGGAGTTTTTTAGCGAAGGCCAAAAGGGTTCTTCAGCGATGCCTCATAAAAGAAATCCCATTTTGTCTGAGAATTTATGTGGATTGGCCCGCTTAGTGAGAACTAATGCGATGGCCGCTCTTGAAAATGTGGCGCTCTGGCATGAACGTGATATTTCGCATTCTTAGGTCGAAAGAGTGATTGCGCCGTACTCCACTATTTTGATCGATTTTATGCTCCATCGTTTAACCGGACTTCTAGAAAAACTCATCGTCTATCCTGAACAAATGATGGAAAATTTAAATAAATTAAAGGGGCTGATTTTTGCTCAACAAATTTTATTAGAACTCGTAGAAAAAGGTGTTTCCCGAGAGAATGCTTACGTAATTGTGCAACGCAATGCCATGCGCACTTGGCGATCACGCAATGAGTTTAGAGATGAGTTGTGGAGTGATGCTGAAGTGCAGAAGTATTTTCAAAAAGAAGAATTATGAAAAATATTTGATCTTCAATATCACTTGAAAAATGTTGATACAATTTTTGAAAGGGTATTTAGAAAATGAAGGCAAAAATCTACGTTACTTTAAAAAACGGTGTTTTGGATCCCCAAGGAAAAGCAGTCTTACATGCACTAGAAAGTATGGGGCACAATAATGTGAAAGAAGTTCGCGTAGGAAAATTTTTTGAAATTGAGCTCGAGGGGGATGCACAAAAAGCAAAAGCTCAACTCCAAGAAATGGGTGAGAAGTTGCTCGCAAACACTGTCATTGAAAATTTTACTGTCCAGTTGCTAGTTTGAGTGACAAATGCAACTGGCCTGCACAAACAGGACCGAAAGGAGAGCGCTCTCGCGCTGTTACCCATATGACGGCCCTGTTAGTAAGGTTGAATTATGAAGTTTGGAATCGTTGTTTTTCCAGGATCCAATTGCGATCGTGATTGTTTTGATGCCGTCACGCGAGTGCTGGGCGCGCAAGCGGTGTATCTTTGGCATAAAGAAACCCAGTTACCTGCTTTAGATTGTGTTATTTTGCCTGGTGGTTTTTCATACGGTGATTATCTGCGTTGCGGCGCTATCGCTCGATTCTCACCTATTATGCAAGAAGTGGTCAAATTCGCCAATAAAGGCGGCAAAGTGATTGGGATTTGCAACGGTTTTCAAATTCTTACTGAGGCTCATCTTTTACCGGGAGTTCTGCTGCGAAATAAAGATCTGCATTTTATTTGTAAAAACGTTTACCTCAAAACAAACGAAGCTAAAACTCCCTTCACTCAAAAAATCAAAGCAGGGCAAGTTTTAGAAATGCCTATCGCCCACATGGAAGGAAATTATTTTATTGATTCCGAAGGATTAAAACAACTTCAGCAAAACAACCAAATTGTTTTTCAGTATTCAAGCAAGTCTGGGGAAGTAAACGCCGAATTTAATCCCAATGGAGCTTTGGAGAATATTGCAGGTATTTGTAATAAAAATGGGAATGTTTTGGGCCTCATGCCGCACCCCGAGCGGGTGATCGAAACCTTACTTGGTAAAACCGATGGGAAACTTTTGTTTGAGTCTTTATTATAAGCAAATCACGTCTCTTTAATTAAAAAACAGAAGAATTTTGAATCATGAATACAATTATCACCCCTGAAATCATCCAGCAACATGGTCTAAATGAAGAAGAGTATCAGAAGATAATCTCCATTTTGAGGCGAGAGCCGAATTTGGTGGAATTGGGAATCTTTGGTGCCATGTGGTCGGAGCATTGCTCTTATAAATCTTCTAAAGTTCACTTAAGAAAATTCCCCACGACCGGTAAAAGAATTTTGCAAGGCCCCGGCGAAAATGCTGGGGTTATTGATATTGGAGAAGATTTGGCTGTGGTGTTTAAGATGGAATCTCACAACCATCCTTCTTTCATCGAGCCATATCAAGGCGCTGCAACCGGCGTGGGTGGAATTCTTCGCGATGTGTTTACCATGGGCGCTCGGCCGATCGCTTTACTTGATTCGCTTCGTTTCGGAGAAGTGACTCATCCAAAAACTCAATTTTTGGTGAAGGGTGTCGTGTCCGGGATTTCCGGTTATGGAAATTGCATGGGAATCCCCACAGTCGGGGGTGAAACCTATTTCGACGCCTGCTATAACCAAAATATTTTGGTGAATGCCATGTGTGTGGGGTTGGTTGACCGAAAACATATCTTTAAGGGGATTGCTGCCGGCATTGGGAATCCCGTGATTTATGTGGGCTCTAAAACGGGGCGCGATGGAATCCACGGTGCTATTATGGCCAGCGGTGAGTTTGATGAAAAAAGTGAAGAAAAGCGCCCAACCGTTCAGGTGGGCGATCCTTTCACTGAGAAACTTCTTTTAGAAGCCTGCCAAGAACTCATGACCAAAGAATTTTTAGTAGGTATCCAAGATATGGGCGCTGCGGGTTTGACATCTTCTTCTTTTGAAATGGCCTCGCGTGCCGATACGGGCATGGAGATGAATCTCGATGCAGTGCCTGCGCGCGAGCAAAAAATGAGCGCGTATGAATTTATGCTCTCCGAATCTCAAGAACGCATGCTTTGTGTCGTGAAAAAAGGGTTTGAAGAAGAAACGATCGCGATTTTTAAGAAATGGGATTTAGACGCCGCCGTGATTGGAAAAGTAACGGGCGATGGCCAAATGCGAATTTTTTATCGTGGTGAAAAAGTAGTGGATATGCCGATTGCCCCTTTAGCTGCCGAAGCTCCAGTTTATGAGCGGCCCATGAAAGAGCCCGAATATTTTAAGCGAAAAAACAATTTAAATGTAGGAGCCATTCCTGAATTGCCCCTACAAGAATACAATTCTGTTTTATTAAAGCTTCTTTCTTCGCCCAATCTCTCGTCAAAGCGTTGGATCTGGGAACAGTACGATCACATGGTGATGACCAATACAGTGGTCTTGCCCGGTTCCGATGCCGCAGTTTTACGTATTAAAGGGAGCAAAAAAGGAATTGCCATTTCGACCGATTGCAACGCGCGCTATTGTTATTTGAATCCGCGCTTAGGCGGGCAAATCGCGGTAGCCGAGGCTGCGCGAAATGTCGTGTGCAGTGGCGCCGAGCCCGTGGCAATCACCGATTGCCTCAATTTTGGTAATCCGGAGAAACCCGAAGTGATGTGGCAATTTAAAGAAGCGGTTGAAGGCATTTCAGAGGCCTGCCGTGTTTTAGATACGCCGGTTACGGGTGGAAACGTGAGTTTATATAATGAAACAAAAGGGGAGGCCATCTATCCCACGCCCACAATCGGTATGGTGGGTGTTTTGGAAAATATAGAACATCACACCACCCAATTTTTCAAACAAGAAGGCGATCTCATTTTCTTGGTGGGAGAGACGCACGAAGAATTGGGTGGCTCAGAATATTTAGCGGTAGTTCAGGGCAAAAAAGAAGGCCCGGTGCCGCGTTTGGATTTGCCCTTCGAGAAAAAGATTCAAGATTTTGTCTTGCAAGCGATTCGAAAAGGATGGGTGAAAAGTGCGCACGATCTTTCAGAAGGCGGCCTAGCTATCGCCTTAGCAGAGTCTTGCATCAGTGGGCCTAGCCCCATGGGTGCCAGCCTCGAATTGTCTTCGACTCTTCGCGCGGATGCGCTTTTATTCGGCGAATCACAAAGTCGTGTGCTTCTTTCGATTCCTGCCTCTCAGAGGCAGGCCTTAGAAAATTTAGCAAAAGAGCTTTCTTGTCCGCTTACCCAAATAGGTGTGGTGAAAGGAGCTTCTCTGAAGATTGGAGAATGGGTGGATGTGAAGGTTGAAGAGCTGAAAAAAGTTTGGGAAAAGGGATTGATTCAGTCGTTAAAACTCTAAGGACGTGCTCTTTCGAGCGCTTCCATCAATAATCTTAAATTATCAATTTGAATGCTCCACTGAAGACCTTGCCCTGCGGGAGAATGATCGGTGGGGGGCGCCATGAATGCTAGATGTCTAGGGTCTCGAGTGGGAATAAACACTAAAGGGTAGGGATTGTCCGGTGCTTGGCGGTGGCCATTGACCCAGCGTCGGTCTTCTGCTGCTAACATTGCTCGTCTTTCCGTATCGGTGGGGTGTCGGGCAAATCCCATCTGTAAGGCTCGATCTGCAAGACGCCGTTGGATGTCTTGCCTTTCTCGGTAAGCTATTTCAGAAATTTTTTGTAAAATTTCTCGATTTTCTCCTCTTAAGTTTCCTTCCTCACTCAAATGCTCTGCCCAAAATCGAAAACGCTCTGTAGGAAAACCCCGTCGTTTCAATTCATGGTAGGCCGCGAAGAAGAAATGAAGCCCTTCTCGATAACGAGGGTCTTCGCAAAAATCTCGTAATCGTCTTCGAAACCAATCGAAGTCAAAATTCCAAACCTGATTTGCTAGCTCATCATTAGGAATATGATCATTGAGGGTTTCAGAGGATGCCGGAGAATTTGTATTATTCAATGCCAATGCAAGAATATTTAGTTCTAAGCTCCGAGTAAATTGCTCTAATTCGTGCTGAGCAAGCTCTAATCCAACACGACTAGGTGCTCGAAACCCACGCGTTAGATGAATCAGAGGCATGAGAGATTCGACACTTCCATGATGCGCATAGCAATCGGTGCTCTGA
>CAYWGE010000024.1:13177-13551 GCA_964457215.1 uncultured Pseudomonadota bacterium | reverse complement strand
CGGGTTTTGGGAATCACAATTTTTTCTTTGCCCGAGAGAAAAAGCCCGGTGAGTGATTGGGGGTTTTTACAAATTTCTTCGGGCGTGCCTTGTGCAATAATTTCTCCTCCATGCACCCCGGCGCCTGGCCCCATATCAATTACGTGTTCGGATTCTAAAATAGTTTCTTCATCATGCTCCACTACCAGTACGGTATTTCCCAAATCGCGAAGACGTTTCAAAGTTGCTAAAAGCTTACTATTATCGCGTTGGTGCAAACCAATTGAAGGTTCATCCAAAATGTAAAGCACGCCCACCAAGCTTGAACCAATCTGAGTGGCCAAACGAATACGCTGGGCCTCACCACCTGAAAGTGTTCCACTGCGACGATCGAG
>CAYWGE010000024.1:0-13167 GCA_964457215.1 uncultured Pseudomonadota bacterium | reverse complement strand
AATTTCTTTTAAGATGCGCGAGGCGATTTCGAGTTCTTTGGGGCTGAGGGTATCAGACCTCTCCCCACCCTTCTCCTTTGTAAGGAGAGGGAGTTTTCTATCTTCCCCCTCTTTACGAAGGAGGGGGGCAGGGGGAGGTCTTGAAATTCTCTCAAAAAATTCCAAACAATCTTTTACCGACATCTGCGTCACGGTATAAATATTCTTCCCAGCGATTTTGATTGCCATGGCTTCTTTTTTAAGGCGACTGCCCGTACAAGAAGGGCAAGGCTGAAAATTCATGTAACGCTCCAGCTCTTCGCGCATCCAATCGCTTTCGGTCTCTTTGTAACGCCGCGAAAGATTATTCAAAACCCCTTCAAAACGAGACCGATAATGCCCCATTGAGATCGCTTCTTTACTTCCGTTTAAAAGAATATCCTGATTTTTTTTGGTGAGCTTTCCAAACGGGGTAGAAAGGCTAAAATGAAAATGCTTCGCCAACGCCTCGAGCGTATTTTCGTAGTAATTGCTGGCACTCGATCTTGAAAACCACGGGGCAATCGCGCCCTCACTGATCGAAAGATGGGGATTAGGCACCACTAAGGCCGGATCAAAATACATTTTATGCCCTAAGCCTCCGCACTCTTCGCAAGCGCCTGCCGGATTATTAAACGAAAAGAGGCGAGGCTCAATTTCTGGATAACTCACTCCACATTCAATACAGGCAAAGCGCGAAGAAAAAAGAAGCTCTTCTCCCTCTAAAACCTCAACCTTCACCAAGGCATCCCCATACTTTAAGGCTGTTTCTAAAGAATCGGCCAAGCGAGTTGAAAGACCTTCTTTAATTACCAAGCGATCGACAAATAAATCGATATCGTGCTTTTTATTTTTATCGAGCTTAGGCGTTTCTTCAAGGGAGTAGACCTTTCCATCGATTTTCACCCGAACAAAACCTTCTGTTTTAAACTTTTGAAGTTCTTTACTATATTCCCCCTTACGGCCTCGCACAATGGGCGCTAAAAGATGAATCTTAGTAGAAGGCGGGAGCTTTAAGATTTGATCGACCATTTGCGAAACGGTTTGGGCAGCGATGAGCTTTCCGCATTGATAACAATGGGCTCGGCCCACGCGCGCAAAGAGTAAGCGGAGATAATCATAAATCTCGGTGACCGTCCCCACCGTGGAGCGCGGGTTTCGACTGGTGGTCTTTTGTTCGATTGAAATAGCGGGCGATAAGCCTTCGATCGCATCGACATCGGGTTTGCCCATTTGTTCTAAGAATTGCCGCGCATAGGCAGAGAGTGATTCTACGTAACGGCGCTGACCTTCGGCATAAATAGTATCAAACGCCAAGGAAGATTTTCCAGAGCCTGAGAGCCCCGTAATCACCACCAGTTTGTTGCGGGGAATATGAACATCAATATTTTTAAGATTATGTTGGCGTGCGCCTTTAATGACGATTTCTTGGGGTTCCATGAATGAAGCTGTAACACTGGGACTAAAGAGAGATCAAGCCCCTGGCTTTTTTGGGAACGGATCAACGACGAGTTACACCGATCGAATGCTTAGCAACTTGAATAAGAGAACTCAAGGCATCATTGACCGCCTTTTCAGTAGGAAAAACTGCCGCTACTTCAGGCCGGAGCAAAACAAGATTGGTCCCAGATCGATAAGCCTTTAAATATTTCCCTCGAACACCTTTACCCAGATCCTCTCGTCTGTATTCAGAGCGTAATGTATGAGCTTTAGTCTTCTTCATATATTTTCCTCTCATGCTTGGTGGTTAAACGTGCACTAATAATACGCGTCCGGGCTTCACGATTCGTATGAGCGACTACCAACAAACGATGGGTCCTTGACATTCCAAATGTAATAAAACGATCTTCAAGTTCAGAGTGATCCGGATCCAAGAATGTAAATGCCAAAGGATCCCCAAATACCGTGCTGGCCTCCTCAAAAGATACACTATGTTTCTTGACATTTATAGCAGCTTTTTTGGGATCCCACTCAAAATCCATAACTTCTATCTCATTTTCTATTTTTATTGTTTCTAAAATGAAGAAATAATTTCAATCCATTCGTCGATCATTTCTCGAGCAAGATTAAGAGTTGTAGCCTCGGCATATAGTCGTAGCAATGGCTCTGTGCCTGAAGGACGGATGAGCAGCCAAGAATCATCCTCTAAAAAATATTTAAATCCATCGAGAAAATTTTGGCGCACGATTTTTTTGCCCAGCAAGCTTTGAGGTGGCTTTTCTTGTAGTCGTTTTTTTAAGAGAGCGATTTGAGATTGGGGGATGGCTAAATCTTCCCGCACAAATTGAAGTGGGCCACATTCTTTTTGCAAATCTTCTAAAATTTTTGAGAAGGGCTTGGCATGGGTCGCTAGAATTTCTAAGAGCAGCAATCCCGATAAAATCCCATCACGCTCATAAACATGCTCAGCGACTGCGATTCCGCCTGATTCTTCGCCTCCCATTAAAGGCTCGGTTTCTAAAAATTTGTGGCACACATATTTAAAGCCGATGGGAGTTTCGTAAATTTTAAGATTATATTTTTCGGCCAAGCGGGGGATCATTTGAGTAGTCGACACCGTAGTAATCACGTCTCCTCGTTTTTGTTTTTGTGTCACTAAATGGCGGAGAATCAGAGCATAAATTTTGTGGGAATCTACAAAATTTCCGAGCTCATCTACCGCTCCAATACGATCGGCGTCCCCATCGGTTGCCAAACCAATCGCGCAAGACTCTTCTTTCACCGTATCCATCAAGGCTTTTAAGTTTTTTTCAATGGGTTCTGGATTCACGCCTCCAAAGGATGGATTAGCCTCGGAGCGAATTGATAAAACCGACTGCTCCAGGATAGAGCGGAAATATCCAGCACCGGCGCCATAGAGAGGATCACAGGCAATTTTTAATTTTGCCGCGCGAATTTTCTGCACATCCACAAAACTGCGGAGGTGATTGACGTATTCTTCGTGGGGATCAAAAAAATCGATCAAGCCTTTTTGACGCGCATCAGAGAAAGGCAAAAACTTTGCATCTATTTTTTCTGCGTCATTTTTAACAATTTGCTCTTCAATCTTTTGGCAATATTCCGGAGAAGCTGAGCCCCCATAACCTTCTTTAAACTTCACTCCGTTCCATTGAAATGGGTTATGGGAGGCCGTAATCACAATGCCAGCTAAAGCCTGATAGGTCTTGGTCATCCAAGACACACATGGGGTTGGACAAAAACTTTTAGACATTTTAACGCGAATGCCATTGGCTGCTAAAACCCCAGCGGCTTCTTGGGCAAAAAGATCCGAGCAAAAACGTCGATCATAACCCAAAATAATAAATCCCCCTTCTCTAAACTTTGACGCAAAATCGGAGGGATTTTTCACCAAATCACACCAGGCTTGAATTACTTTTCGCACATTGGCGTAAGTGTAATCTTGACCAATAATTGCACGCCATCCATCGGTTCCAAATTTAATATCCGTATTCATTGCAACTCCCTATTGAACGCCATCCACGCTGGCCCACGAAGAATTATCCGAAGCGGGGTCTAAAATGTAGGTAACGAATTCAGGACCAAACACCCATTTTACCGCATAACTTCCCGCCGCATTGCTCCCACTCATATAAATATAAAAATGCTTCTTATCTTTGGATTCGATTACCGCAACGCCACACTCGGTAACATTTTTATTTTTAGGAGAAATCACCCCAAAGCCGTTACTCCCTCCGGGTTCAAAGAAATTTTTATAGGCCTTTGCGGGGACTTCTATTTTCTTTCCATCCACTAAGACATCAAATTCCGAAAACTCTCCGGTCGGTTTATCCCCCTCCGCTCCATAAGCAGGCGCCCCGTCTACAAAAGCACCTTGTTCATTTCTCTTTATTTTATGACTAAAAGCCTTTCGTTTCATCGCCACACGGAGGGTTTTTCCGGTAGACAGCTTTCCTTCAATCAAAACATGCTGGGCATCACATTCTAAAATAGGGAGATATTTTTTATAGTTATTCGGTTCAAAAAAACAGGGGGCTCCCGGAGTGAAAAATTTATATCCCTCATAGGTGGGAAGCTTCGCATATTTTTTACAGTCGCCCGGAGGGAGCTTATATTGCGCACAATTCACGCCTCCTTCTGCACAAATATAAGGAGTTTCGGCTTCTATGGAAGAAGCTTTTTTATCGGCTGCATGACCCAAAGGCATGCTTAAAAAAATATTGAGGATTAAGAATGCTGAAAAATACTTTTTTTGAAACATTTTCTTCTCCATAACCTTTCTCACCCTCTCCCCTTGAGGGAGAGGGGTGGGGTGAGGGGTAAAGTTTGATTTACCATTTGGATCGCCAACTCGATAGCCGCCTTCATACTCGACGGATCAGCAATTCCTTTGCCTACAATATCAAAAGCGGTTCCATGATCTGGCGATGTTCGAATAATCGGGAGCCCTAAGGTTACATTCACTCCATCGCGAAAGTGAAGCATTTTAAAGGGAATCAATCCTTGATCGTGATACATGCAAACGACTGCGTCATACTGCCCTTCATAGGCTTGATGAAAAACAGCATCCGGCACGCAAGGGCCCTCTATATTTAATCCCATTTTTCGCAATTTTTCCAAAGCAGGCCCAATCACACGAATTTCTTCTTCACCTAAAAGGCCTTCTTCGCCTGCATGAGGGTTTAACCCACAAACCGCAACCCGGGGAGATTTAAATCCCCAAAATTTTTGAAGCGAACGATGTGTAATCTGAACCGTATCGATTATTTTTTCTTCGGTAATTTTTTTGGGAACTTCTTCAAGAGGCAAATGAATGGTGACCAAACTTACTTTCAAGGTTGGAGAGGCCATCATCATCACCACTTTATGCCCCCCCGTTTTCTCAGCCAAAAACTCCGTGTGGCCAGGCCAGGGATAGCCCGCTGCTTCTAAACTTTTTTTGCTGATGGGGGCAGTAACGATGGCATCGATCTTTCCGGACA
Organism: uncultured Pseudomonadota bacterium; assembly: GCA_964457215.1. Classification (GTDB taxonomy): domain Bacteria; phylum UBA10199; class UBA10199; order JADFYH01; family JADFYH01; genus CAYLKF01. Next base: position 8,209 of record CAYWGE010000024.1, on the reverse strand, counting down.
AAGCATCGTCTACGGCTTGGGTCAAAAGGCGAATGACTGTATGCCCTGCGTCGGATTCACTACACGACGCCGGAATTTTTTCTTGGTAAATAACAAAATCCGCGAGATTTTTTAAATGAGGATCGGCAAGCGCCTTTGCAATAATTTCAGAGCCGATTCCGCGGGGGTCACCTTGTGTGATGCCAATTTTCATGGAGATTAAGAGAAGTCTAACTTAAGATTTAATTTCAATAAATGCCTTACTCTTTAATTGATCAACGTAATGCTTGATCTCTTCTTGCATTTTCACTTCGAAAATTCGGTCTCGAATATCAGCTTTCACTTGCTCGCTCCCTTTCATGGGAGCCCCTTCGGGCTTATCAATTAACTTCACCACCAAAAAACCTGCAGAAGTTCGAACAGGCTCGGCGAGATTTCCCTCTTCTACATTTTGGAGAGCTAAAGAAAGTTGAGGGCTTAAGCCTGAAAACTTTACTTTTCCTAAATCACCGCTACCTGGGCCACCATATTGTTGCATTAAATCTTCGAACTTTGCTCCGGCTTTTGCCTTTTTATAAATCTCTTCTGCCTTTTCGCGAGTGCTTTTGATCTCGGCATCAGAAGGTTTTTCAGAGAGAGGTAAAACAATTTGTGCGATATGCACATCTCCATCGGGCTGAAGTTTGGCGAAGTTCTGCTGATAATATCCTTCCACATCTTCTTCATTCACTTTTACTTTAGAGCCTACAACTTGCTGAATAAAACGAAGGCGCTTGAGTTGTCCGCGGATATCTTGGCGATAAGACTCTAAACTCGTTCCTTTAGAAACCAGCTCTTTTTGAAGTGCTTCGCGAGTTAAGTTGTTTCGCTTCAGAATATTATTAATCGCCGTGTCGATTTCGGCATCTGTTATTTGCGTATTTTGTTTCGCAATCTCTTGATTGAGTAAAACTTCATCGATGAGATGATCTAAGGCTTGTTTTTTTAAATCTTGTGCTGCTAAGTTTTTTCTTTTTTCATCTGGGAGCCTTGCCAATTCTTTATTAATATTTGCTAAGGCATTGTCGAGTTCATATTGGGTAATCACTTCTTGATTCACTGTAGCCACAATACGATTGACGGTTTCGGCAGGTAAAATCTTTGGAGCGAATAAAAGAGCTAATATAAGACAAAACAAAATATTTTTTTTCACAAACTGACTCCCTTTAAAATCTTTTCATCTATCCAAATAGAGTATTTTTTTTGAAGTTCTTGATAGTATTTTTCAAAAGCTTCTTCGCGTTTTTCTTCTTTCAACCATTCTTCGATTTGGGGTTTCACTTCAGCCAGGCTTACCTTCTCTTGGGATTTTTTTTCAATGACTTTAAAAATGTGAAATCCATAAGAACTTTGAACAATCGGAGAAGTTTCACCTTCTTTTAAATCAAAACAAATATCAAATTCTTTTGGAAAACTGCCTCTACTAATATAGCCTAGATCTCCCCCTTGCCTACGATCGGGGGCAATCGAAAGATCTCGGGCAAGCTTGGCAAAATTCTCCCATTCCTGAACCCGCTTTAAAATATTTTCAGCCTTCTCTCGTGAGTCGGTCACGATTTGTCGAACCCGCACTGCTTCTGGCCGAGTAAACTCTATCTCATGGGTGTCGTAATAGGCTTTTATTTCTTCATCTGAAACTTTCAGATCGGCAAAAAGATATTCTTTAATCCATTTATCTATTAATAAAGTATTTCGCTTCAATTCACGCCAAGTGCCATAATCGATTTTTCGCTTTTTGAGTACTTCTTGAAATTCGCGCTCGGTATAACGGGACTTATATTTGCGAATTTCTTGTTCGAGCTCCGATTCTGAAATAGCGATTTGTTGTTGCGTGGCCTCTTGTTTTAAAATTTTTTGCCGAATCAAGTCGTCTAATAAGCTACGTTTGGCCCTTTGAAAATGTTCTTTATTTTGTCCGGCTCCTACTCCAAATTTCTCTCCCTCACGATAAAGAGATTGTTGTAGATCTTTCACCAAAATCTTCTCTTGGCCCACCGTGGCGAGAAGCTCATTAGGATCAGACGGCGGGGTACAGGCGCCTGAGGCCAAAAAGAGGAGAAAAAATCCATTTTTAAGAAGCTTAGAAAGCACAGCGCTACTGGCTTAGCGATGAAATGACGGAAAGTCAATCGCACAAAAAAACAACCACCCCCTGTTAAAGTTTTGACGATTTAATCTGTTTTAAAAGCTCCTTTTTATTTCAGAACTGCCTTTTTCAAAGTCTAAAACTTTCAAATTCAAATACTTATCTCTTTTTTGGGTGGTTCCTAAAGCTTGGCAAGCCGTTTGCTCTATTTATGTACACAAACAACTCATTGGCTAAGTTTCATTTCTAGGGAGACAAGAAAAATTATGAAAAAACTCGTCACGGTTTTAGCTTTTTCCTTATTTCTTCTACTTTTAAGCCCCCTTCTTTTCGCTGCCACAGTCACCGTTAGTACAGAAAGAGATGAATTCGACACCCAAGATTCAGGTTCAGGATGTTCTCTTCGCGAAGCCATCGAAACTTTTAGACAACAAAATGATTTTGGAGGCTGTCTTCATCAAGACACTTTTGGTCAAAAAGATACGCTACTTTTTGAAAAACGTTCCAATTATTCTCCTTTTACCTTAACGGCTGGGCCCTTAAAAATTCAAAAAGATCTGCTTATTCAAGGAGAAGGAAGTTCCAAAACGCTGATCGAGGCAAACGGCACCCAAGTTTTATTTGAAATCGAAGCCAAAGTAGAGATGACTGCGCTCACTTTGAAAAATGGGCGTAGCGCCGAAAATGGGGGCTGTATTGCGAATCGGGGAAATTTAACATTAAATAAAGTTACTCTTTCTCAATGTGTGAGCGAGAAAAGCGGTGGGGCAATCTGGAACAATGCAGGAAACTATTTAGAACTTCGACACTCTCTGCTTCGAGAAAACATCGCCAAGCAAGGGGGAGCGCTTGCCAATGAGGGGAGTCTAAAAGTAGTTCAATCCGCCTTATGGTTAAATCAAGCGTCGGAGGGCGGCGCTATTTGGAACAATGGAGAAGTAAAAATTGATAATTCAACTTTAAGTTCCAACCGGGCAGACTCGGGGCAAGGAGGCGCTTTTTTTCAAAACGAAGGCAAAGCCCTTTTTGACAAAAGCACCATCGCTCAAAACCAAGCATCGAAAGGGACGGCTCTTCTCATCGGAGGAGGTTTGGTCGAGCTTCAAAACACCTTGTTGGCAGAAAATGGAAGCGGAACTCAATGCGTCGTGAATGCAGGAACTTTAAGTTCAAAGGGATATAACTTAAGCAGCGACAAATCGTGTAATCTCAATGCCGAATTAAAAGATCAAGCGGGAGTAGCAGCAAAACTGATCGTCTTAACGGTTAATGGAGGCGATACCTATACCCACGCATTAGCGGTCGATTCACCTGCCTTAGATGCGATCCCACTTGAAAACTGTAAAGAGGCTTCAGAGATTAATCTCCCCCAAGATCAAAGAGGCGCACTCCGACAAGATTCTCGGTGTGATATTGGCGCTTATGAAATGGGAGAGATTGTCGCGGATAAAACCGCTCTGGATTTCGGCAATACGCCCATTGGAGAGAATTCTCGTAAAGAAACTTTAAGTTTTCGTAACAATAGTAATAGCCCCATTCGCTTTAGTGAGGCAGTTTTTTCAAAACCCGAAGGATTTAATCTTGTCGAAAGTGAAAGCGACTGCAAAGACGGGAAATTATTAGAAGTGGGCGAACAATGTTCTGTGGTTTTAGTTTTTCAGCCTACCGCGTCTGGTAAGTCTGAAGCACAACTCGAAATTAAATATATTCCCCAAGGTTCGGCGCCCTTATCTAAAAGCGTAAGTTTAAGTGGTACCGCACCCAATAAATCGGCAACCCAAGGAGTTTTAGGATTTTTTAAGAAAATCTTCTAAGCCTCATCCTTCGGCCAGGACTAATTCTAATTCGACTTTTTGATTAAAAAAAGATAGCTCGAAGTGATGAAGTTATTTTTAGGCTTCCTCCTGTCTTTTTTTATTTTTCTTTCTTCTCTTCATGCCGAAAGTAAATTCTCCGAAGCGATTGAAGACAATTCCTTCTTTATCGAAGAGGCTTACAATCAAGATTGGGGGATTGCCCAAAACATCTTCGAGTTTTTTTATCATCCCACCTTTCCAAAAGATTCTTTCTTTACTTTTACTCAAGAATGGCCAGTTCCGGATGTGCGAAATCAATTTAGTTATACGATTCCCTACACTATTTTTGATAGTGGTGAGCAAGGGCTAGGTGACGTATTCTTAAATTACCGTTATCAAGCGCTTCAAGAAGAGAAAAATATCGTTTCGTTTGCCCCACGCCTAAGTCTGCTCGTGCCGACCGGGAGTGTCGATAAGGGTTTGGGCTATGGGACCTTAGGCCTTCAACTCAATCTTCCTTTTAGTAAACGTTGGACAAACCACTTTATCACTCATTTCAATTTAGGCATGACCTTGCTCCCGAAAGCTCAACAAGAAATCTCAGAAGATGTCTTCTCGAAAAAAACACTCTTAAATATGAATACGGGGTTTAGTGCCATTTGGCTCGCAAAGCGGCGCTTTAATGTGCTTTTAGAAGTATTGGCAAATATCGGAAGTGAAGTGGTGACCGATCAAAATATTAATTATTTCGCGCAATATATTGTTAATCCGGGCATTCGGGGTTCTATTCAAGTGGGGAAAGTAGAGATTGTGCCGGGACTTTCTGTCCCCCTCACGTGGACAAAAACCGATTTCGAACCTGGAATCCTTTTTTACCTCTCAATAGAGCATCCTTTTTTAAAAGGAACGGGATCCGAGCAATCCAAATGAAGAAGTTTTTTTTCTTTGCCCTGTTGCTTTCTCTTATTCCTTCTTTCGTCTGGGCAGAAGGCATGCCTTATTCCGAAGCACTCAGCGGAAACTCTTTTTATATTATTGAAGCCTATAACCAAGAACGTGGTTTTGTGCAGCATACCTTCAACACGGTTTGGTATCCCACAAAGCCCAAGGATCTGTTTTTAAGTTATAGTGAAGCGTGGCCGGTGCCCGACGAACGCAATCAAGTAGGTTTCACATTCACCTACACACTTCCCGACTCCAACGCCTCTGGGATTGACGATCTTTATTTGAATTACAGCCGACAGGTTTTATTTGAAGGGAAGCATGGCGTCGCCTTCGCACCCGCAATTTCTCTGATTTTACCGACTGGAAGCGTAAAAAAAGGCTTAGGATTTGGAACTGTAGGTCTACAGCCCTTATTGCCCGTGAGCAAACGTTGGAACGAATATTTTGTAACCCACTTTAACGCCGGCCTTACCTTTTTACCCAAAGCCGAAGTGGCGCTGCCCGACGGCAGTTTGGTACGGCATAATTTAACCATGGTGAATTTTGGCGGCAGCATTGTGTGGCTCATTCACCGTCGTTTTAATTTTTTAACGGAATTTGTAGGAAGCTTGGGCAGCGATATCTCCGATAGTCGCCATTCGAATCGTTACAGCCAGTATATCTTGAATCCGGGTGTAAGATTTTCAATCCCTGTGGGTCGCAGTGAAATTGTCCCGGCATTTAGTCTTCCGCTCTCCTGGATGAAAAATCGCTATCAAACCGGGTTATTCTTTTATCTTTCAATTAATCATCCGTTCACCAAAGCAAAAGAACAAAAGCCAGAGATTAAAAGTGAGTAGCCCTTTTTTAAGACTCATAGTGGGCGAAAGCCTTCGTAATTTTTTTATCTGGACCAAAATGGAAGACTTCTGCAGAGAGCTTACCGCCTACCCCTCTATAATAGAGGGTAATACTCTGAGTTCCTATTAAGGTGCTCAGGAGTTCTAAGTGAAGATTGGGCACACGCTCAAGGGCTTTAGTCCAATATGCTCGGATTTTTTCTTTGCCTTTGAGAGTGCCGGAGCTTTCTCCCATAATTTGGACGATAAAGGGCGAGGACATCTCAAAATCTTCGGTATAGTGCGAAAGCACGCGTTCGATATCCCGCTGATTCCAGGCCTCTAGCCAATCTTGGGCAAACTCTTTGGCAAACGCGGGCTCTATTTTATTCACGAAGTACTCCTTCCATTTCTTTGAGTCTCATAGACTTGTAGTTTTTTTACTTCACTTCCAATCGAAGCAATTGCTGATAAACAGCTTCCAAAATCTTTTCATCTCGGATTTCCTTTAAGGGAGTTATCCATTTAAAATCAGGGGTGAGTTGATAGTTTTTGGGGTCTTTTTTGATGGACTGCAACAAAGCATCGGGCGGCACAGGGGTTTTAGAATGAAATTTATAAATCACCCGTGTTTTTTCTTGATGGATAGATTCTACAAATAAACGTTTAGCAATCAATCGAATCCGCATAATGGCTAAAAGATAGAGAACAGAATCCGGCATTTTCCCAAACCGATCCTCAATCTCTATTTTTAAAGCTTCGAGAGCATCTTCGTCGGCCGCATTCGAAATTCTTTTATAGAGGCCTAAACGTTGAGAGGGTTCTGGAATATATGTATCGGGCAGAACAGCGGGAATCATAAAGTTAAGCTCAGGCTCGATCTCAATTGATTTTTCTTCACCTTTCATCTCGGCCAAAGTTTCTTCCAGTAACCGCATATACATTTCATAACCCACGGCACTAATTTGACCATGCTGCTCACCCCCTAAAATATTTCCAGCGCCCCGGATCTCAAGATCATGCGCCGCGATTTTAAAACCACTGCCCAGCTCAGTAAAGCGTTGAAGCACACTCAATCGACTTTGAGCATCTTTCGTAATTGTTTCTTCGGAAGGGATCAATAAATAGCAGTAAGCCTGAACATTAGATCGCCCGACGCGGCCGCGCAATTGATAGAGCTGTGCTAAGCCAAACATATCCGCCCGGTGAATCAAGATTGTATTGGCCGACGGAAAATCAATGCCGGATTCAATAATAGAAGTGCAAAGTAGGAGATTAGTTTTCTTGGTTAAAAATTCCAACATCGTTTCTTCGAGTTCTTCCGCTTCCATTTGACCATGGGCTACCGTAATTTTGGCTTCGGGAATCAATTTTTGTAAACGTTCGCGCATCGCATGAATGCTCTGCACCCGGTTATGCACAAAAAACACCTGCCCCCCTCTTTTGAGTTCGCGAAGCACCGCCTCGCGAATTAGCGATTCGTCAAATCGCGCCACAAACGTTCGAATGGCCTCTCTATCTAAAGGCGGGGTATTGATAATGGATAAATCTCGGATTCCAAAGAGCGAGAGATTTAGAGTACGCGGGATAGGTGTTGCCGTTAAAGTTAAGACATCGACCAAATGACGCAGTTTTTTGATGCGTTCTTTATGTGCCACCCCAAAGCGGTGTTCTTCATCGATCACCAGCAGGCCTAAATTTTTAAACTGGATGTCATTTTGCAAAAGCCGGTGAGTACCAATCACCACGTCGACTTGTCCCTTTTCTAACTCCTCTAAAAGGATTTTCTGCTCGGCGGCGGAACGAAACCGAGAAAGCATCCCTACTTTCACGCCGTAAGGACTCAGGCGTTTTTGAAAATTTTCAAAATGTTGAAAGGCTAAGATTGTGGTCGGCACCAAAACAGCCACCTGACGGTTATCTAAGACCGCTTTGAAAGTACCCCGAAGGGCCACTTCGGTTTTACCATAGCCCACATCGCCGCAAACTAGCCGGTCCATGGGTTTAGAAGATTCCATATCTTCAATCACATCCACAATCGCTTTTGCCTGATCGGGCGTTTCTTCATAAGGGAAGGCTGCCTCAAACTCCTCGAAGACTTCACCACCCACTCCAAAGGGTTTTTTAACGCCTGCTGCGCGCGCTGCATAAATCTTCAACAACTCGCTGGCCATCACGCGAATCTTTTTCTTCACTTTTTCTTGGGTTTTAAGCCAATGCGCACCGCCCAATTTATCCAATTCGGGCACAACACTTCCCTCACCCATGTAACGCGAGATAAGGCCCAAGCGATAAACCGGTAGATAGAGTTTATCTCCCCCCAAAAATTCGAGTTGTAAGAATTCACCCTCGATTTCACGCAAATCTAATTTGACCAGCCCTTTATAAAGGCAAACACCGTGTTCGGCATGGACAACATAATCTCCCGATTTGAGATCTTCAAAACTACTAAAGGCTTCTGAGATAGGCGCGCTCGACTTTTTACGGCGGACCTTCCCTCCGAAAATTTCTTCATCGGTCACAAAATACCAAGGTTCATCCTCAAA
>CAYWGE010000023.1:12479-13855 GCA_964457215.1 uncultured Pseudomonadota bacterium | reverse complement strand
AGCGATCGTGAGCTTGAGGTCTTACAAATGATTGGCCAAGGATACCCTACCCGTCAGGTAGCTAATGAGCTTCACGTGAGTGTAAAAACCATTGAATCTCATTATGGAAACATCAAAAACAAACTTAACTTAAAAAATTCTCGTGAATTGATTCAGTATGCAGTAAAATGGTCCCTCTCTGAAAAATAGTAAGGTAATCCCCCACTCTAAAACCCTGTCTCCCCTGATTGTGTGTCAATCCTGCTTTCTATAAAGTCTATCTCAGTCAGCAATGAAAACTGATTTAAAATAAGAATTTTCTTATTTCATATTTAAGGGGAAAAATCATGGATCAAAATAAACAAGCAACACCTGAGAAGAATGCCCAAGCAGAAAAGACAGCTCAAGATTCAAAAAGCGGTAGCCAAAATACGCTAAACAAAGACACCCAGCAGAGCCAAGAGACGCATGCAGAAAAAACGGCAAACTAATACTCTCTAGAGTATTCGAGTAAAAACTAAAAGGTTCGAATGCTCTCCTTCATTAAAGCACTGAAGAGAAGAAGGGCATTCAACCCTAGTTTTTAGAATTTAAAAGGATCTAACATGTTGGGAACAATCTTAATAATATTTCTAATACTTATCGTGGTGGGCTCTCTCCCTACCTGGCCTCATAGCCGAAACTTTGGTTATTTTCCTAGTGGCATCGGGGGCACCTTACTCATCATCGTCATCATTTTACTTCTCATGGGACGTATTTAAAAGGACACCTCTATGAACAAATATTTTAGCTTTTCAAAAAGAATAGTTTTAGCCAGTTTTGCAGTTTTTATTTTCTTCCTCAGCGGCAACTTCGCCAATGCGGCAGTAGAAACAGAATGCAAAATGCGTTTTACCATGAAAAGTTGGTCGTTTTTTTACAAGTCGGGCAAGGGCCAAGGGACCATCACTTGTGACAATGGCCAAAAAGCACGGGTTTCTCTTCGTGCACAAGCCGGGGGCTTAACTTTTGGTAAAAACAAAACCCTTGATGGACATGGAACTTTCTCCAAGACAAAAAGCATCAAAGATTTGTTTGGTTCTTATGCGACTGCTGAAGCCCATGGAGGCGCAGGTGACTCTGGGACTTCCCGTGCCTTAACAAAGGGAGACATTTCTCTCACCCTAGTAGGTACCGGAAAAGGAATTAATGCGGGAATCGATTTCGGAAGTTTTAAAATTTCGAAAATTAAATAATTTATAAGAAGGATTTATGGTTAAGAAAATTTTGTTTTTAATACTGAGTATCGCGTCTTCTCTTGCTCTAGCTAGTTCTTCTCATTCTTATGGAGCGAATTTTCCCAGTACGACTAAAGACCAAAGTAAACCTGTGGTGAATGAAGCTACCTTGAAAAATAT
>CAYWGE010000023.1:0-12469 GCA_964457215.1 uncultured Pseudomonadota bacterium | reverse complement strand
GAGCCAATCAGAAAAATGTTTGTCGCAATAAAGTTACCGCCCCCAATATTGCATACAGTTGTGTTTGGGAAAAAGAAGGAAAGAGAACCCACTCTCTCGCAAATCAAGATCCTTGCCTTCTTGAATACACCGAACATCGCGGAAGCATTACTATTACAAAGGATCAATTTTCATCAAATCCACCTCTATCCCATGGTATGGAAGCCCAATGTTGTGCGAGATCTCAGGTCGGTTCTTCTACTACAAGATATGAATACTAATGCATAAGAGACCCATTCCCTTATTTTTATGCAGCCTCCTAGTGCTGCTGGGTCTTTCTACATCTAGCTGCACAGCCTTTAGAAAAGTAGCCCTCAATTATTCCGAAGCCAAATTACCCGAGTCGCAGATTGTCAAAGACGTGAAGTACTGGTCTTCACCTAGTGCTGATCCCGTCAAAAACCGGCTCGATCTTTTTCTTCCGTCGGGCAAAAATTGGCCTACCCTGATTTTTGTGCATGGCGGAGAATGGATTTCAGGCGATAAATCTTTAAAAGTAATGGGAACCGATATTTATGGCAACATCGGCCGTTTTTTTGCCTCGAATGGTATTGGAGTCGCCGTCATTAGTTACCGGCTTCTACCCGACACAAACTGGAGATCTCAAATTTTAGATGTAGCCCGAGCCGTGAGCTGGGTTCATCTCCACATCCAAGATTATCAGGGAAACCCCAAGGAAATTTTTGTTGGGGGCCATTCTTCGGGGGCCCAACTCGCTGTTCGAGTGGCTTTAGACCCTGCCCCGCTTCAATCCTTAAATTCTTCACCCAACATTATTTGCGGCGTTATTCCTATTAGTGGTGCGGGCTATGATTTGACAGATGAGGCCACTTACGAGGCGGCAAAAAAAGACGATCTCTTCGAGAAACTATTTCACGAAGATGATATTTCGAAAAAGCTGCGCCAACAACTTTCACCCCAGCGTTTTGTCAATGCAAAGGCGCCTCCCTTTTTAATTTTATATGCCGCAAAAGAAGAAAAAGAGCTGCAAAACGGATCGATCGCTTTAAATAAACGGCTCGTAGCAGCAGGGATTTCGAGCCAAATATTTGAAATTCCAAAGACAGGTCACAAAACCATCGTTTTAAGCTTAAGTCAGCCCCAACGAATTCCTACCGCAACGATGCTAGTTTTTATGAAAAGCCTTAGTTGTTCTTAAGAGATTTGAAAAAATTTAAAAAGTCCCCAAAGCACAAACCCTGAGATTAACGGAACGCTCAGATTATCATCTATTTTTGAAACGAACGCTTCTGCACTCGCGGCTGTAATACCCCCTAAAAGAGAAATGAGGAAGATCTCTTCAGGAGCTAAGGGGAGAGATCTCAATAAAATTACTGTCCAAAGACTACAGATTGTCATGCCCGCAAAAGTTCCTATCCAGGATTTTCCATTGCGAAAAGAAGGACCATGTTTTCCCCACAGAATTCCAAAAAAAGAAGCGACCGGATCACCATAACCCAGATATAAAATACTTAAAACAGCGATGAGTTTTGGAAAGAGTAGAATCGAAAGAAGCGTAGAGATAGAAAAATAAATCCCCGATTGAATTTGATGAACTTCACAATCTCTTGCAAGCCACTTCGATCTTTTCATTGCCCACGCGTTGAAGGCAGGAGAGTTGAAACGGATAATTTCCATCACCACATAAAACAAAAGAAAAAGGCTCAAAAAAATCACGATTTGAAGTTTGGAAAAAAGATAAAAATAACCGAAAGCGACTAAAGATCCGAAAAAAATATGCCAAGCTTTTCGAAAAAGATGAAGATCTTTTCTAGAATTGAGTTGGATTTCATCCGTCATTTTAGCACCCTAACTTAAAATATAATCAGTCACAAAACTTATCCAGAAAAAAACTATATCAAACACTTTCACATCATTTCTTTGACAATCTCTTCGGGCCTAGGCAAAATCTTTTAAAATTTCATTGGAGCATTCCATCTCAAGGGGGATCAATGATTCAACGTCTCTATCAACGTAGCGCTTATTTTTTTATGACACTTGTCATCCTGCTCGGTGGCTGTAAAACCGACACTCAAAGTTTAAGCTATTATCAAAATTGGATCGAAAATTTAGCTTTTCAAAATTATACTGTGGTGCAGGGAAACGCCTTCTTGATGCAAAACACCGACTGCCCCACTTTTGTCGCCATCTTCGATAGTTGCTTTGGTCAGAACCCAGCGTCTCCTTATATTATTCCTCAACCCCCCATCGAAGACAGCTACGTTGATCCTTATTATGCAGAACCTTTAAACACTCCAGGGCCTGATGGAACCACCAATATTGTTTATCGATTGAGTAACAATGATGCGCTCGTCACCATTATTTCTTATCCGCCCGAAGCGGCTTATTTAGGATATCAAAGTTATGTGTTTACGCGCGAAACGAGTTATTACACGGATATCACCCCACCCCGCGCTCGTGTAGTTTCACCCGATCCGAGTCGTTACGATGTATTTGGAAGTTTTGGAAACGATGTGAACAACATTATAGTCGAGAATCAGTATGGCAGCGCCCCTTGGGGAGGAAATGTGATCATGTACATCACCACCTCCAATCAAAGTTTGGCCGAGGCCTTGATTTCAAATGCAAGCAGTAAAGGTATTAATCCCAATTCTATTTTTGTAGAACCGGCGGGATCCAATGTAATTACCGGAAATGGCGCCAGTGCAGACGACATGATCACACTCATGCGTTATGCCGTGCCCGAATCTCCTTCTGCATCTACTGCTTGGCAAAATGATTTAAATAATAACGTGCTCGTTTATAAAGTAACCAATGCCTCAATTGCCGTCTCGCGCTTCGGCGCCACTTCTTATACCGCACACACGGTGAATACGAGCGAAACAAGCCTTACTACTGCCTTGCAGCAACTCACCGATCTATTGCAAACTTATCTTGCGGCAACCCAAGTCCCCATCTTGAGCGCCTCGAGTTTTCAAAGTCAGGCCACCACCGAAGATAACGCAAGTGGAGTTCCAAGTGCAGGGCTTGTAGGAGCCTATTGCATTGCTTACGGAACAAATTGTGAGGGAGATAATCAAGATACCAGTACCTATGCGACGCTACTCGATTATGTTCTGCTCTTAGGCCCCAAAGAAACTGCTTTTATCGCGGGAGTCAATCATAGCGTCGAAAGTGTGGATAATAGTCGTTATATTTCTATCGATATTTACAACGCCTCGAATTCATCGGGAGTGGCCAGCGCTTCTCAAACCAATCCCACCGCCGCCGGATTTGAAAGCGGAAATCTCACAGGCTCTGCCGAGCAAGTGTTAACGGATTTGGGAATTATGATCCCGCCCTCAGATACTGCCTTAATCGCAAACATCTCTAAATTGTATGTGACGTTTGTCACACGAGATTGCACGAATGATACCATTGCGGCTGCCAACGATTATTGCATTGATTTGGGAGGAACTTCTCTTATCCCTTTAACCGATCCTATTAGTATCACAGAAAGATCTTACATTATTCCAGGCACCACGACGGGCGGATACGTGCCTCAAATGGTTTATCCTTACATTATCGCGGCAACGCATAATTTCATTGGCAATTAAAGCGCAAAGCCTGTCTGTAAAAAATTTTTCTACAAAAATATTTTCTCGCGCGCGGCTTCGCAGATTTTTACTACGACCGGATGCTTTAATTTCTTTTCCACCGAGATAGCGTAAAACCTCTCTTGAATTTCTTCGGTACGCGCAATCAGGCCCACTCCGTATTTTCTAAGCTCATTCTCTAAAATTGAGGGTGCCGCAAAGATGCCCCAGCCTTGTTGTCCAACTACCGTTAGTAGCGCGCTATCATCAAACTCTCCTACAACAGTCGGCTGAATTTTCTTGGAATAGAACCAGTTCTCTAATGATCTCCGCAGAGAAGTATTTTCGGTCGGTAGTAAAAAAGGGGCAAAATTAAGAGAGTGTGGAAAATTTTTCTTATATTTTTTCGTTTGCTTCGCAGATCCAAAAAAGCTCACACCGCATTCCCCCAAAAGATGATTATAAGCCTTTACCTTAACATTAGAGCTAATGGGAGAATCCGAAAGCACTAGATCAAGCTCATGGATGGAAAGCTCCGAAAGAAGGTTATCAGAGCTATCTTCTCGGCAGATAATACGCGCAGCGGGAGAAGATTCAAAAGCAGGTTTTAAAAGTTGATAGGCAATCAATTTAGGGAGCACATCGACAATTCCCACCATAAGACGGGGAGAATGATGGCTCAAAGAATTATGCTTAATATTCTCTTTTAATTCCTGCCCTAAGATAAAAATCTCATTGGCATAACGGTAAACCATTTTACCCATGTCCGTCAGGATAAGATTTCGCCCCACTTTCTTGAAAAGCTTTTCTCCTAAACTATTTTCAAAAACGCTGAGCTGGGTACTTACCGTGGGTTGCGCAAGCCTTAACTCTACACTTGCCTTCGAAACACTACCCTCACGAGCCACCGTCCAGAAATAGAACAAATGATGATAATTGAGCCATTCCATAGTTTTACTAATATATCTGTTTTTTCTATCAATTAAACTAAATTATCTATTTTATTATAGAGGGCATGTCACTTAATAAAATCAAAGATTAAGTTAAATATAAAAGTGAGCAAAACCATGACTGAGATTACTTGGATAACTTGGATAGTCTTTAACCTTTTCATCTTCGCCATGTTGGTTTTAGATTTGAAGGTATTTCACCGAAAACCCCATCAAATCAAAATGAAAGAGGCCTTAGGATGGAGCGCTTTTTGGATCGCTTTAGCCCTCCTCTTTAATCTGGGCATTTATTTTTGGCGCGGCCCGCAGGCGGGGCTCGAATTTTTGACCGGTTATTTGATCGAAAAATCACTTTCGGTCGACAATCTCTTCGTCTTTCTACTCATCTTTTCTTATTTTAAGGTCCCTGCCTTATATCAACATAAAATTCTATTTTGGGGCATTATAGGCGCCTTGGTTTTAAGGGCGTTTTTCATTTTTGCAGGCATAGCACTCATTAGTCAGTTTCATTGGTTGATCTATATTTTTGGAGCTTTTCTCATTCTCAGCGGCGTTAAGCTCGCTTTAGAAAAAGACAAAGAAATCCATCCAGAAAAAAACCCTATTCTCCGTATTTTTCGCCGCATCATGCCGGTAACAAAAGAATATAAAGGAGCCCAATTCTTTTTTAAAGAAGCCGGGCGCCGATTTGCTACCCCCTTATTTGTCGTATTGCTAGTCATCGAAACAACCGACGTAATTTTCGCGGTTGACTCGATCCCGGCGATTTTAGCCATTACACGGGATCCTTTTATCATCTTCACCTCCAATGCCTTTGCGATCTTAGGACTTCGCGCGCTCTACTTTGCTTTGGCAGGGTTAATGCAGGCCTTTCACCATTTACATTATGGTCTTTCTGCCATTTTAATTTTTGTTGGGACAAAAATGCTTCTCTCCGAGTATTACAAGATTCCAATCGGAATTTCTTTGAGCATTATCGGGGGTATTTTAGCCCTCTCGATTGTCCTCTCACTCCTATTTAAACCTCATTTACTACCCATCGATAAAGAACCGAAAAATCCTTAAAACCCCTTAAAGGAGGTTACAATGAACGGACCCGATGAAATCGCTGAATTACAAAGACGCATGAAGGAATTCATTCCAAAAGGAAAAAATAAAATTCTTCTGATTTTGGCTTTATTTTTAGGCTTCGTCGTAATTCCCAAATCGATCGCCATTATTCCTGCAGGACATGTAGGTCTGAAAGATTTTTTTGGGAATATTTCAAACGAAACTCTTCCTGCAGGTTTTCACCTCATCAATCCTTTGCTCAAAATTCATAAACTTTCGATTCGAACCCAAGAGGTAACCGAGCAAGCAAACGTACCCTCGAAAGAAGGCTTAAGCGTTCATTTAGATGTTTCCCTTTTATCGAGTCTCAATCCTGAGAGGGCCGCTCAAGTATATAAAACAATTGGTCCCGATTATATTCGTGTGGTGGTGGTTCCTCAACTTCGGTCGGTAATTCGAGGAGTAACTGCCGGCTACGAAGCAAAAGCTCTCTACACTTCAGAACGCGAAGCCATTGCAAACGAGATGTTTTCACACTTACAAGGGCCCCTCTTAGAACGCGGGGTCACCGTCGAAAAAGTGCTTTTGAGAAGTGCGACCCTTCCCCCTATTCTCGCCACCGCGATCGAAAAAAAGCTGGAAGCAGAACAACAATCGGAACAAATGAAATTCGTCTTGAATAAAGAAACCCAAGAAGCCGATCGGAAACGAATCGAAGCTCAAGGAATCGCCGACTTCCAGAAGATCGTGACGACAGGGCTCACCGATTTATTTCTTCGTTGGAAAGGTGTAGAAGCCACCTCGAAACTAGCCGACAGCCAAAACAGCAAAATCGTCGTGATTGGCAGTGGCAAAGATGGTTTGCCTATCATTTTGGGAGGACAAAACTAATGAAACATCCCATTGTCCGCATTATTGTCATTTCAGGCGTCTTGCTCTCTTTTATTGCAACGGCTCTTCTTGCGATTTAACCGCGCTTAAAAGCCAAGAAATGATTCCTGAAAATTTCATTGAAGGATTAAAAAGATGCGAAACAGAAAACGAGATATCCTTAAAACTCCGATTGGACGCCTGCGTATCGTCGCCCTCGTCGAAGGAATTTCTTATTTAATTCTTCTGGGTATTGCCATGCCCCTCAAATATTTTGCGGAGCTCCCACAGGCAGTAAAAATTGTCGGATCTCTGCACGGGGCCTTGTTTATCTTGTTTTGCATGGCGCTTCTGCATGTGATCTTCCACCGCCGCTGGCCCCTTCTACAAAGCAGTCTGGTATTCCTCTCTTCTCTTATTCCTTTTGGAACCTTTGCCATCGATCCTCATTTAAAGTTAGAAGAAAAAAAGCTTCAATCTTAACCAAACCTGACACTTCTCTCTTGTCAGCACTTCAGAAACCTTCTATGCAGGAGTTAAAAAAGGAGCCTTATGAAAAAAATAGTTCAAAGTATTCTGATTGTAGCAGCATTTGTTTTAACGTTCTCTCCCCTCGCACAAGCGGACAACCCTCAAAGTAAACCTCAAGCTCAATCCACACCTCAACCCCCGGCTGATAATAGCTCTGCAGAGCTCAAGCGCATTAAAAACTTGGCCGGACGTTGGACTTCTACCACTTCGATGTTTGGAAAAGAAAATGAGCAAGTTTTCGTGGAATACGAAGTGACTTCGGGCGGTTCAGCCGTGCTCGAAAAAATCTTCCCCGGTACCCCCCAAGAAATGATTTCAGTTTATTATGATGATAACGATGGAAAATTGGCGATGACCCACTACTGCATGATGCGTAATCGCCCTCAATTAAAGCTCGCTAGTAGTAATAAAAACACCATCAATATGGATATTGTAAAAGTTGACGGTCTCCAATCACCCGATGAACCCAGCATGGGCGCGATGTCGATCAAGTTTAAAGACAAAGATCATATTTCAACAACTTGCAAAGGCCGTGGCAAAGGAAGTGAAGATCAGAAGCCACATACGATGGAATATACGCGCGTGAAATAGTTCAATTAAATTTCGCAAATAAAAAACCCCGAAAGACTTTTCTTCCGGGGTTTTTTATTTTCTAACCGTCTATAAAATTATTTTTTTGAAGCATCTTTTTTTTCCGATTCTGGAGCGACTACATCCGCTACCGTGCCCGGAGGATTTACATACCAACCTGGATCTTTTCCTTCTTCAAGTTGATCCCTTACCTTTAAAATTGTAAACATTCCTCCCATTCCCGTTGAGCCAAATGGACCATCCCCTCCAGCCCCCATGGGCAAAGTGTTTGCAGGACCCTGCATCTGCATTTCAACCATCTCATCCATGCCATTTTCTCCCATGGGCATGTAATGTTTGCCAACCTGAGATTGAATTTTTTTTGCTAATCCGTTTTGACTTACGCCGAGCATATTAGGAGCCTCATGCCCCATTGCATTCATCGGATGATGACGGCGGTGGCAATGAAAAGCCCAATCTCCCGCATTGGCAATAAATTCTATATCTCGCGTCTGTCCCGGAGCAACAACGATGGTCGTGAAGGGATATTGTGCGGATTCAGGGACATCGCCTCCTTCTGTGCCAACCATCTTGAAAGTATGTCCATGAAGATGGATAGGATGCGATTCCTGTCCCACATTTGCCAAACGAATTCTTACGCGTTCACCAGTTTTAGCAAACAAAGGAGCAGTACCCGGATATGCACGACTATTAAAAGTAAAAATATTAAAATCCGTCATAACATTGGGATTCGGCCGAGAGGTACCAGGTTGCACCGCCCATTCATTCAAAAAAATGGCATAATCGCGATCAATCTTAGGTTCCTGTTTTTTAGGATGAATCACAAAAAATCCCATCGCTCCCAAGCCAATCTGCACCATTTCATCCCCATGAGAATGATACATTTGAGTGCCATGCTGTTTCAGGGTAAATTCATATTTAAAAGTTTCACCAGGCTCAATTCCTCTCTGCGTTAAACCTTTAACTCCGTCCATTCCACTGGGCAAAATCAGCCCATGCCAATGAACCGCTGTGGGTTCTTTCAGCTTATTAGTCACGTAAATTCGAACTCGGTCTCCTTCTACAGCCTCAATGGTAGGGCCGGGAGTGCGGCCATTATATCCCCAGGCTTTAATTTTCATTCCCGGAGCGATCTCCCAGTCAATTTCTTCGACTGTTAAATGAAACTCTTTGACTCCATCTACCATTTTCCATTCAAGAGTGGTTCCGTTGGGTGTGACTACCGGTTTATAAGTGACTTCACTTTGAGGACGTGTTTCTATTTTTTGAGAAGAAGAATTCTCTACTGCAATCTTCTCTGATGTTGGAGGTGTTTCCCTTTTTTCACAAGCGAGCTCCGAAGCCAAAAAAACTAGCCCTAAAAAGAGAATGATTTTTTTATTCATTGTTGCTCCGTATAGGGCATTTTAGGAATTTTCGATTTGAATTCGCTCAAATTCTCTGGATTCAAAGAAGTTCCCAACGCTTGTTCAAGATTGGTCCTCGCTATCCAATAATCCCTTAAAGCCTCCGCATATTGATGCTGGGCGTTAATCTGCTCTCGACTAATTTGTAACAAATCATAAACTCCCTTGAGCATGTAATTGTATTCGAGTTGCGTCTCTTTTAAATTCTTGCCCAAAATTGGAATAATTTTTTCTTGGTATCGCGCCGCGATTTCTCGTGAACCCTGCAACTGTGTATAAGCTTCTCTTACTTCTGCTCGAATTCCATTTTCTAGAGCTTGAATGGCATATTGATTTTGCACACGCTGGATTTGGATTAACTCCTTCTGAGCTTGGCCACGGCCTGAAACAGGGATTTGAAAACCCATCGAAGGCCCTACCGCCGTACCAATATCAGGATCGCGCTCGTATTCGACTCCAAAACGAAAAGAAGGGAAAGATTGCCAACGTGCTAATTTATATTCCTCAGTAAAAACTCCTGTCTTTTGTTTTAAAGCAGCCAAATCCAAACGGTTAGCTAAAGCCATTTCTTCTAAATGGCTTAACGGAATTTCTTTTTTAACAAAACGGGGGAGTTTTTTTTCAACGAGGAGTTTTTTTGAAAAATCAGGGTAGCCCAAACGCTGCGCAAGACTCACTCGTGCTAGCTCAATCTCATTTGCATTTCGGGCTAACTCGAGCTCTGCCTGCTCTGCAATCAGTTGACGCGTATTCACTTCGGTCGAATTTACATTTCCAGCCTGCTTCTGACGTTCGGAGAGTGCTGCTGATGTTTGAGTGGATTGAACAATCTCTTGGAGCTGCTGCCTAAAATATTCGAGTGCCTGCAACTGATAAAAGGCTTTTTTCACCTGTGTAATAAGCTGAAAGGTCTCTGCAGCGATTTGAAGCTTACTCACCTCAAGCTGAGACTTAGCAGCTCCACGACGGAGTTTAGCCAAATAAAGATCCAACACATTATGGCTTAATCCCACTTGAGGAAACACGTGGGTAGAATCATCTTTCTCTCCTATAAAAAAGACTGTAGAAAGCTCAGGATTTTCAATCACGCCGGCGCGACGAATATTGTTTTCTGAAATCAAAACTTCCTGCAAAGCTTGTTGAAAGCCGGGATTATTCTGCAAAGCAAAACCAATCGCTTCTTCTAAAGTTATTTTTTTTGAGAAAAATTTCTCGGGACTGATGTTTTTTTCGGAGACAGAAGAACCCGTTTTTTGCTGGACGGGTGGTTTCAGTGCTTCAGCCGACTCTCCTTTTGCAAACACAGAGAAAGCAACCGAGAATACAAATAGAAAAATACCCCACATAAATCCTTTTACGTCCATTGCCACTCCTTAAGAGCGCACAATAGAAACAATTGCCTTGGGTTTGCAAAAGGATTTTTAAAAAATTATGAAGATTCTTCGAACAGCGATTTTTTTCAAACAAAAAGTGTAAAGAGAGGCACACCCGAATATATACGCGTAAAATAGCTAAATTAAATTTAGCAAATAAAAAACCCCGAGAGAAAATTTATTTTGGAGTTTTTTATTTTTCATCATTTACTAGTCTTAAGGAGCAAATTTCCGCACACAACGCACACCGGTTTGCCCGTTTTTATCGTAGCCATGAAATTGCTGCCCACTTTCATCAAGGTTCATCAATTGATACCATGCATAATTAGTTGGATCTACTGACCATTCCGTTGAACTCCAGTAATAATTATCGCCACTGCCAGGCGCTAAATTACCGATGTTTCCATTGTTCACAAGATTGCTTTGAATGTTTTGAGAAGCGGGTGCCAAAATAGTTCCGCAACCACTACCGGAAGGACTAGAATTGCTATCATAACCCAACTCACAAATAGCCGGCAGATACCAATCCAAGAAACCATCAATGTTTGCTTGGCAAAGTCCTGCGGCATAATAAGAAGTATTGATAGGCGCACCACTGGCAAAGCTTTGATAATAAATATTCACATTGTTTGTATTGCAGGCACCATCTTTAGCGCCATTACAAGAGAGTTGCCCACCCACTTGCCCCCCGCTCGGATCAGCAGACAAAGAACTCGAAGTTTCAGAAATACCATAGATGGAGTCGTAGGCAACATCCGCACCGCTCCCTCCATTTCCATTCGAACTCCAAATGATGGCCCCTTGCGCGGCTTGATCAAATTGAGAAACAACCTTTCCACCGATACTGCCCGAATCGGGTGTGGTATCATCCACCGAGAAAAGATAACCCGCTTCATAAATACAACCATAGCTTAAAATTACTACATTCGTTGTGATGGTACTCGCATTATCAGCGCTCACGCTAATCGTGCCAGGAGTGGGAACAATTCCCGAATTACAATCGGAAGTCGCATTATCTCCTGGTGTAACGGTAATCGTGCACGAGGCAGAGGGCGCTAAAGTGCTTGAACAAGTCGAGTTGGCACTCGTTCCCGTTGGCCAAGTGGGATAAAGAACCGAGAGATTGATTGCGGTTTCGGATCCTAAATTGAAAATCGTAATCACGCGTGGAGTTCCTGTTAAGGCAGGATTCAAAGCAGGATTATTAACTGATAACCCGAGTGAAAAAGCACTACTCACTAAGGTGGTACTTCCTGGGGCATCCGCCGAAAAAATCACGGTACAGTTTTCGGTGACAGCACCCGTTGTATAAGTAGTGCCATTCCAAGATCCTGCTGGGCAAGTGCCGGTGACCGTATTAGATAAAGTATAACCTCCATCAGCTGTTACATGAAAAGATTGAGTGGTATCATATTCAATGGTCTGTACCGAGCTGGGATCAATCGTCACATTCGACCCCGAAGGGCTGACGGTAACTGAATTGGTTGTCGCGGAAAAAATAACAGTGCAATCTTCTTGAATGGGTCCGGTGGTATAAGTAGCGCCACTCCAAGATCCAAGAGAGCAAGTACCTTCCACCGTACTTAAGAGGGTATAACCGCTATTCGCTATAACCGTGAAGGATTGGGTGGAAAGCGAACTGACTTTCTGGGCAGTATCCGGACTAATACTTACAAAGTTTCCCGAGGGTGTTACCGTAAAAGTCGTGTTACATGCAAAAAACTGGAAAATAAAAAAAGCAGAGAGTAGTAAGGACGCGCTTCGAAGAGAAAAGGAAGTCATTAAATTCTCCTATAGGATAAGAATGAAGATTTTATTTTATAGGAAAAGAGAACCTGCTCCAAAGCAATAATAGGTAAATAGTGACCTGTATTAACAACTCTTAACTTCTCTTTACTTTTTTATTTGAATAAAATTTTTAGGAGACCCATGCCCAAGAAAACCATCAACGTTGTCGCCATTTTTAAAGCAGAACCCGGTAAATCCGAAGAGCTCAAAAATTTTTTGAATCAATTTGTTGCACCCGCTTTAAAAAAAGCCGGTTGCCTCAAGCAGGAATTACAACAGAACCTGAATAACCCCGATGGATTCACTTTGAGAGAAGAATGGAACTCTCAAATAGC
>CAYWGE010000022.1:13120-13921 GCA_964457215.1 uncultured Pseudomonadota bacterium | reverse complement strand
CACACCCTCTTGAATACGTGCGCCGCCGGAATCGTTGAGTCCAATCACCGGTGCGCCGGTTTTCATTGCGAGATCCATGATCTTGCAAACCTTGCGGGCAAAGGCTTCGCCGAGCGAACCCCCGAAACTGGTGAAGTCTTGAGCAAACACGTAAACTAAACGTCCATCGATGTGACCGTAACCCGTCACGACGCCGTCGCCTAAAATCTTTTTGTCTTCCATGCCAAAATCACTGCAACGGTGCGTAACGAACTTGTCGAGTTCCACAAAACTACCGGGATCGAGCAAAAAATCTAAACGTTCGCGCGCGGTGAGTTTGCCAGCTTTATGCTGGGCCTCGATGCGCGCTTTTCCGCCACCTTCTTCGGCGGCCGCATTTTTCTTTTCAAGAATTTCTAAAGTTTGTGAATTGGTTTTCATGAAAAATATCCTTATTACTTTTTGGCATGTTCGCGGGTGACTTTGCAGTGAATCGCTGCCTTGGCAACGGCTTTGGCAACGGCCGCATGGATGAGAGGGTCGAGCGGGTCTGGCACCATTTCATTTTCAGGAGTGTGCGCGACAATCGCTAAAGCGGCCGCAATATACATTTCGTGAGTAATGCGGAAGGCTTTGGCATCGAGCGCTCCCTTAAAAATTCCGGGGTAACCTAAAAGATTGTTTACGCGAGTGCCATCGGTGGCAAAAGCAGCGCCGGCGTTGATGGCATCGGCGATGGAGATTTCAGGGAAGGGGTTACTCAGTGCTAAAATAACTTGGCCTTTTTGAACCATCGAAGGCTCGATGAGTCCAGGCATTCCG
>CAYWGE010000022.1:0-13110 GCA_964457215.1 uncultured Pseudomonadota bacterium | reverse complement strand
CATTTTTTCATGACTTCTGAAAGCTCTGCGGGAATTCCTCCAGAACTCTTAAATCGTGCCACACATTCGGGATTGATGTCGGAGCCCATCACAGCATTGCCCGTATATTTCATGAGAAGATCTGCAATCGAAAGTCCTGCGGCGCCGAGTCCAATTTGTCCGACCTGCATTTTCTTTAAATCGACATTCGCGAGCGTGCAGGCATTGATCGAAGCGGCTAAGGCCACGGTGGCGGTGCCATGTTGATCATCATGCATGACGGGGATTTTTAAGCGTTTGATTAATTCTTCTTCGATCTTAAAACAATCCGGGGTACGGATGTCTTCGAGCTGAATGGCTGCAAAGGTGGGTGCTATGGTCTCGACGGTTTCGATAAAACGATCTGGGTCTAAGGTATCCATTAAGATCGGGATCATGTGAAGGCCGGAGAGTTGATTAAAAAGCGCGGCTTTCCCTTCCATCACAGGCATTGAGGCGACAGGACCGAGATTACCTAATCCTAAAACACGGCTTCCGTTGGTAATTAAGGCAACAGTTTTTGAAATCGTGGTATATTCGTCGGCCTTGCGGGGATCTTCTTTAATAAGACGGCAAACGCTGGCAACTCCAGGTGTGTAAACTTTTCGTAAATCTTCAACCGAAGTAACAGGATATTTCGGGCTAATGACAATTTTTCCACCCCGGTGGATTTCAAGCACTTCATCGATCACGGCTTCGAGCTCCACAACGGGTAATAAGCGGATCGCTTCGACAATACGGGCAAGTTGCTCTTCGTCATTCACAATAATCGAAATATCGCGAATGTTGTGGAATTCACCCAAAGAAACGGTAGAAATATTTCCGATGTCCCCACCATTTGAAGCAATGGTGCTGACCAGTTTCGCCAGAACGCCGATTACTTTTTGATTTTTACAACGCAGGGTTCGAATCAATTTTTGTTTGTAGGCCATTGGAGATTTTCTCTATCGGTGTAGAGGGATCCCCGTCAAGGATAAGTTTTTAGCTTTGACAAGCTCTTTTTGTCTTGAGATGAGCTTTTTGCAATAGAACTTTTACAGAAGGAGAAAGATCATGAGTTTTAAAAAAGTAGATCATGTAGCGATTGCGGTTCCCAATCTTGAAGACGCTATCCAACTTTATACCAGTATACTTGGGAAAGGCCCAGAACACTTAGAAGAGGTGGCCGATCAAAAAGTACGCGCCGCTTTTTTTGGCGTGGGAGAAACGAATTTAGAATTGCTTTTTCCAACCGCTGTTGAAAGTCCCATCACCAATTTTTTACAAAAAAATCCTAAGGGTGGCTTACATCATATCTGTTTAGAAGTTGAAAATCTTGAAGCCCATCTTGAAAAATTAAAGGCGCAAGGCATCAAGTTGATCGATGAAAAACCTCGAATTGGCGCCCACAATAAGCGCATTGCCTTTGTGCACCCGAAGTCGACCGGTGGGGTGTTAATTGAATTGTCGGAACCTCAGGATCATTAAAAACTTCCGGGAGTTTCCGCTGAAATTTCGGTTTGACAAGCTCGGGTCTTTTCCGCTTTAAGGAGTCCGCGTAATTTACTAACAAGTCGGCAGTAAACCTTCAATTTGGAGTAGTCATGAGCAAAAACATTCATCCTAAAGAAGCCTTATTTCAGGGCGAAAAACCTTTCCCAATCATTCCTTCCTGCGAACATTTCGCCGGATCTGAAAAATTAATTACCAAAGCCTTAGAATTGCAAAACAAAAAAGGCGGCGTGTTTGATATTACGATGGATTGCGAAGATGGGGCTCAAGAAGGTCGCGAAAAAGAACATGCGCAGATGATTGTGGATATTCAGAAATCGGCCCTCAATCAGCATAAGATGAGCGGTGTTCGAATCCACGATTATAGCAATAAACATTGGAAAGACGATGTCGATATTTTAGTGCCTGCGATTGGTGATCGTGTCGCTTACATTACTATTCCAAAGCCTACTGCTGCTTCTCAAGTCAAAGAAATGATCTCTTATATTCAGCAAAAAGCGAAAGAAGCGGGAATCAAGCGCGAAATTCCGATTCACGTCTTGGTAGAGACGCACGGCGCTCTTCGCGATGCCGATCAGATTGCCGGGTTACCTTGGATGCAAGTGCTTGATTTCGGTTTGATGGATTTTGTTTCCGGGCATCATGGTGCAATCCCCGAGCAATGCATGAAATCTCCCGGCCAGTTTGAACATCGTTTGATTGCCCGCGCAAAAGCAAACGTGGTGGCAGCCGCTTTAGCTAACGGAATTATCCCCGCCCACAACGTGACCTTAGATCTGAAAGATCAATACAAAACTTATCAAGATGCCAGCCGGGCTCGCAATGAATTTGGATTCTTGCGCATGTGGTCGATTTATCCCACTCAAATTGATTCGATTGTAAATGCGATGACTCCTGATTTTTCGTTGGTCAAGAAAGCCTGCGATATCCTTCTAGAAGCCCATCGCAATGATTGGGGCCCGATTCAATTTGCGGGCGATCTTCACGATCGTGCGACTTACCGTTATTATTGGGAGCTTGTTCAACGCGTCAAAATTTCCGGACAAAAACTTCCGGAAGACGCTGAGAAAGCTTTTTTCTCTTAAGTGTTTTGAAAAGAAAAAGCCCCCTAATTTAGGGGGCTTTTTTTATAATTGAACGGGTAAAGGTTCTAAAGGTTGAATGCCATTTACGCTGTGAGGACGATCCCCTCGGTGATTCAGATAAAAGTATAAGCTTGCTGCTCCAATGACTATGATCCCAATTCCTAACCACGAAGCGACTCTTATTTCTCCGGTAGAATGGATAGGTCGAGGCCGAGTTTGCTCGAAATAGGGAGCGCGAACTCGAGGCCTAGAATTAGAGATTGCTGGCCGAGCTGCTTGAAAACTTGGTTCCTCTTTTGGAATTTCTCTTGGTGGTGTTTGAGGTTTAACGCTAGAAGAACTGTGAACAGGAACTTGGAAACTAATTTGTGGAATCATATTTTTTTAGGCTCTCCTTAAAAAGCCTGATTTATGCCCCTTAAGGATTAGAGCTAACGGAAGCTTTTTAAGCCAAGTTTTAAGATTTATTTTTTAAAGCGACGCAACTGTAACTAAGTGCAGGTATTCTCAAAGATTTTTCAAATGGAGGTTTTGTGAATATTGACAAAACAAACCGTTATTTCACCCATGAAGTCACCAATCAGGCGAGTCCTCTTTTAAATTATAATCTTTATTCGACGGATCTGATTCTTCAAGAAGCCGTGAAGCGGGAGAATGCAGCGTGGGCGGAAGCTCAGCTGTTGAAACTGGGCGCGCGATTAGGTTCTGCCGAAGTGATTGATTGGGGTTTTAAAGCCAATGAAAATCCACCGCTCTTAAAAACCCACGATCGCTACGGACACCGCATTGATGAAGTCGAATACCATCCTTTTTATCATCAACTGATGTCGCTCGCTGTGGAGTTTGGTTTACATTCTTCTCCCTGGAGTGAGGCAAAGGCTGGAGCACATGCGGCGCGGGCGGCGGGTTATTTGATGAACTGCCAAAATGAGCAGGGGCATTGTTGTCCAATCACTATGACTTATGCAGTGGTGCCGGTGCTCAAGCGTTTTCCGGAGATTGGGGAGAAATGGTTACAGAAAATTTATACCCGCGATTACGATTCTTCTTTTAAGCCTATCAGCGAAAAGAAGGGGGCTATTTTCGGAATGGCGATGACCGAAAAACAAGGTGGATCGGACGTTAGGGCCAATACCACGCGCGCCGAAAAAATTTCCGCCCGTGAAAACGAATTTGTTTTGACTGGCCATAAGTGGTTTTGCTCCGCTCCCATGAGCGATGCATTTTTAGTTTTGGCGCAGTTGCCCGAAGGGCTTACTTGTTTCTTGGTGCCGCGCTGGAAGCCCGATGGAGAGCGGAATAATTTTTATATTCAGCGCTTAAAAAATAAATTGGGCAATCGCTCGAATGCCTCGAGTGAAATTGAATTTTTGAATACCTGGGCCCAACAAGTGGGGGAAGCAGGACGGGGAGTGCCTACAATCATTGAGATGGTGAATCACACTCGATTTGATTGTGTGTTAGGTTCTTCGGCAATCATGCGCCGAGCGTTGGTCGAAGCAATTTATCACGATACCCAAAGAGAAGCTTTTGGCAAAAAATTGATCGATCAAAGCCTCATGCAAAATGTTTTAAGTGATTTAGCTTTAGAGTCAGAGGCCGCTACCGTGCTTTCGATGCGTTTGGCGCGTGCCTTTGATGCCTCGAATGAAGAAGAAAAAGCCTTTCGCCGTTTAGCCACGGCCATTTCGAAATACTGGATCTGTAAACGCGCGCCTTACTTTATTAATGAAGCGATGGAGGCTTTAGGTGGGGCGGGTTATGTGGAAGAATCGATTCTACCGCGCTTATATCGTGAAGCACCCTTGAATTCGATTTGGGAAGGTTCAGGCAACGTGAACGCCCTTGATGTCTTTCGCGCGATTCAGAAAGACCCCCTTTCTTTAGAAATGCTTCAAAAAGAAATAGGTTTAGCTTCTCATCCTCTTTTAAACTCTTATACTCAGAAATTAATGAAAGAAATTGCCCCCGCCCCCTCACCCCCTCCCTCGAGGGGAGGGGGGACGGGGGAGGGTGGAGAACGCGAAAATCAGGCCCGGAGTTTAGTAGAAAGAATGACCCTTGCGTTACAAGCTTCGCTGGTGCTGCGTTATAGCCCTAATTTTGTGTCCGATGCTTTTTTGAGTTCCCGTTTAGAAGGCCAGTGGGGGCATACGTTTGGTGGGCTTTCGTCGCAAACTGCATTTCACAAAATTCTTGAGCGCGCTTTACCCCTAGAAAAGCTCGGCTCCCTTGGGGGCTAAGCCAGATGCTTTTCTCGGGATGAAGTTCGAGGGTTTGCCCCGAGTAATGTATGCACCTCGGTAAAATAGGCCTTGAAAAGCCATCCCAAAGCATGTTTAAGGGCAGCCCTGAATCAACAAGGGCTTTTGCCCATTTTTTTAGACTTCATCTATCTTAAGGAGAGCATTCCATGTCTACGATTTCTGCCCATGGTGGTAAATTAATTAACCGTGTTGTGAGCGCCGCGGATCGTGAAAAACTTCTCGCTCGAGCTGCAAGTCTTCCTAAAATTACTTTAAATTCTCGCGAAATGAGTGATCTGGATATGATCGCTTGTGGTGCTCTTTCTCCACTTGAGGGTTTCATGGGGCAGAAAGATTATGACTCGGTGGTTGAAAAAATGCGTTTGGCCAGTGGCCTTCCTTGGACCATTCCTGTGAATCTTGCGGTCAAAAAAGAAGAGGCCGCGCAATATCAAATTGGCCAAGAAATTGCGTTAGCGGGCCCGGATGGCACCATTTTAGCGCTCTTACATTTAGATGAAAAATTTGAACCTAATAAAAAGAATGAAGCACTCAAAGTTTATAAAACCGAAGAAGAAGCGCACCCTGGCGTTGCAGCGATGTATGCACAAGGCGATGTTTATTTAGCCGGTAAAGTGGATGTTTTAAATCGAGTAAAATATGAAAACTTTTTGAATGCCCGAAAAGACCCGGCGGATTTGCGTCAGCTTTTCGAAAGTAAAAAATGGAAACGCATTGTCGCTTTCCAAACTCGAAACCCTATTCACCGTGCCCATGAATATTTAACGAAGTGTGCCTTAGAAATTTGTGATGGGCTTTTGATTCATCCGATCGTGGGAGACACTAAGGGCGATGATATCCCCGCCGATGTTCGAATGAAATGTTATGAAGTGTTATTAGAAAATTATTACCCGAAAGATCGAAGTGTTTTAGCGGTCAACCCCGCAGCCATGCGTTATGCGGGCCCCCGTGAAGCAATTTTTCATGCGCTGATCCGTAAAAATTATGGATGCACCCACTTCATCGTCGGTCGTGATCATGCCGGGGTGGGAAATTATTATGGCACCTTCGATGCCCATTTAATTTTTAATAATTTTAGCGCGGACGAAATCGGAATTACGCCTCTTTTCTTTGATCACAGCTTCTTTTGCCGCAAATGCGGTGAAATGGCTTCTAACAAGACTTGTCCGCACACTCCTGAAGATCGTGTTAGTTTATCGGGCACCAAAGTGCGCGAGCTCTTGGTGAAGGGTGAGCTTCCTCCTCCCGAGTTTAGTCGGCCTGAGGTTGCGCAAATCCTGATCCAGTCTATGAAAAAATAATGCTTAAGCTCGAGCCCCAAAAAAAGATTTCTTTGATCTCTCTTGGCTGCCCCAAAAATTTGGTGGATGCCGAGTTGATGTTGGGGTCCTTGCAAAAAGAAGGCTATCTCTTTTCAAAAAATCCAGAAGAAGCCGATATTATCGTGGTGAATACTTGCGGCTTTGTGGAGGATTCTAAAAAAGAATCCATCGATGAATTGCTTCGCATGGCCGAATACAAGAAAAACGGCAAATGCGAAACCTTGGTGGCCACCGGCTGTTTGAGTCAGCGCTACGGAAATGATCTTTCCGAATCTTTACCCGAAGTGGATTTGTTTGTGGGCTTGGGCGAATTCGATCGCCTAGGCGATCTCTTGAAAAATAGATCAACAAATGTCGATGAACGCGTGGTTGTCAATCAGCAAAAAGAAAAACCCTTAAAAGATAATCTCAGTGAGTTTACCACCCATCGCCAAATTCTACCCGATCCCGATCATCCGCGTATTTTAGCGACTCCTAAGCATTACAGTTATGTGAAAATTTCTGAAGGTTGTTCGCATCGCTGCAGCTTTTGCGTGATTCCCCATATTCGCGGGGATTTAAAAAGCCGGCCGATTGCGTCGATTGTGCGCGAAGTTGAAGATTTTGCGAATTTGGGAGTAAAAGAATTTAATCTCATCGCTCAAGATTTAAACGAATATGGGAAAGATTTACGAGATGGCAGTTCGCTTACCCAGCTTTTACAAGATTTAGATAAAATTCCAGGAGATTTTTGGATTCGTCTTCTTTATCTTTATCCGCTGGAGTTTACCGATCGTTTAATCGACACACTCCGCGATTCTCCGCATGTGGTTCAATATATCGACATGCCCCTTCAGCATATCGAAGATCGCATTTTGCGCTCCATGAAGCGTGGTTCCCCTGGGCGTTACGTGAGACAAGTTTTAGAAAAACTTAAAAAAGCAATGCCCGAAGTGACCCTTCGCACCACTTTTATTGTGGGTTACCCCGGCGAAACCGATCAAGAATTTCAAACCCTTTATGATTTTGTAAAAGAAACAGAGTTTGACCGGGTGGGCGTGTTTCAATATTCTCCCGAAGAAGGAACTCCCGCCGCTTTGTTAGAAGATCAAATTTCTGAAGAAGTAAAGGCCGAACGCTATCACCGTTTGATGAGCTTGCAACAACAGATTTCCCATCAAAAAAATAAAAAATTGATGGGTCAAGAATTCCAGCTTTTAATCGAAGCCAAATCTTTAGAACGGCCTGGTTTTTACGAGGCTCGCTTACCCTCTCAAGCGCCTGAGATTGATGGCATTACCTATGTTCAAGGCCAAGACCTAGCGCCGGGTAGTTTTCAGAGGGTTAAGATTATAGGTGCAGAAGAATATGATTTAATTGCAGAGGTTTGACCTGTCGATTAGCATTCGGTCTTTTAGAGTGAAATTCAAAATCCCTTTCGTTGCTTTCCTCCAAAAAATATGAGAAGATAAAATGATGAGATACCGTGTTATTATCAACCAAGATGAAGATGGGGTATTTATAGCCGAATGTCCTACTTTGCCTGGTTGTATATCGCAAGGGGTTAGCCGTGATGAGGCTTTACAAAATATTCAAGAGGCAATGAAAGGCTACGTTGAAAGTCTTAAAAAACACAATGATCCTATCCCTCCTTCTATTCATGAAGAAATTGTCGATATTGCGATATGAGCACACTTCCTGTAGTTTCTGGAAAAGAACTAGTAAAAGTATTTAATAAAATTGGGTATCTTTTTGACCATCAAACAGGAAGTCACATTATTTTACGTCATCAACTTCCCCCTTATCGTCGTTTGACAGTTCCGAACCATAAAGAGATTGCCAAAGGTACTTTACGAAGTTTGATCCGAGAATCAGGCCTTACTATTGAAGATCTTATTCAATTACTTTGATGATAAAAAAATATCTTTCATTTTTTTTTCTTTCTCTCTTGCTTTGTTCCTGTACTTTCTCATAATCCCACTCAATCCCCGTCTAATCTTTCCGAGGCAGAACAATCGAATCCTCTTACACTCAGTGAAAAAATTGCTGCTGCCAATTTTATTTTAGAAGCTCAAGTGGTCAAAGTAGAGCCCTGGCCGGGGCGAGAAGATTGGCGAGTATTTTATTTAAAGCCTCTCAAATTTTTAAAAGGTAAATTCTCAGGAGAAATTAAAGTTTTTCAAAATTCTCTTTTTCCCACCGATGCACCTTTGCTGCAAGCTTCGGAGAGCGCGTTAGTTTTTTTAAAAGAGCTTCCCGCCTATACTTCGTGGAAAGAGCTTATCCAATCTGGCGTACGTGAAGAAATCGTGGGAGGCAAACAGGGAATTATAAAAGGTGCAGATGAAGTTCAGATCTATTCTAAAATTATTTCACAAATTTTAGCGGGAGGAAAAACTCAAGCCTTCTACGAAAATCTCTTAAATCAAAAACTTTCTCCAGATTTACTCAATGCTATCACCAAAGATTATTTTAAGCTTTTTCCGGCTTCTTCTTTCTCTCAAACTTCTTTTGATTTTTGGAGTGGGCGTTTTCAAGACCCTGCTTTTCCCAATGTAGCGAAAATCACGGCGATTAAAAGCTTAAGCGAAGTGACGAGCGAGCCCGCCAATTTATTCTTTCGCAAATTATTTTGTTTACAGCCCTTAGAAGTTTGTTTGCGCGCTGCCGAAACCTTAGAATCGCGTGGAATTCCCATTTCGATTAGCGATTACACGCCAGTTCTTGAGAATGGTTCACAAGATTTGAGAGTGGGTTTATTATCAGTCTTAGGGCGGCATCACCGCGCCGATGCTTTACCTCTCTTTGAAAAATATTTGAAATTAGAAAAAGAAGAGAAGGCCGCTTCAACGTTGATAGATGCTTTAGGAGATATGGGCCCACCCGCTTTAGATCTTGTGTTGGCCTATGCAAAAGATCCCCGCTATCAAGTGCAGGTGGCGGTGGTAACGAGTTTGGGGCGATTTAAAAACGAGAAAGCGATTTCTGTTTTAGAAACTTATTTAAAATCAAAAGATCCTCTCTTGATTATGATGTCGGCCGAATCTCTTCGGCAAATTGGAACCACCAAAGCTGTGCATGTTTTGCATAAATATTACGAAAAAGACCCTCATGGTTATTGGGAGCCGACTGGCCCACCCGAACATTTTTTGCCTCCTCGTTAAAATTATTGGGTTTTTTTCTTCTTTTTCCATTTTTGAAACGTCCCTTGTTAACCCCTTGGATTTTCAATAGAATAATAGAATCTATCTAAAAATGCCCCATAGGAAAGACTCTTAAGTGGTGGAAAAAATTGGGTTTTAACTCGCTGCGTCAGCAACTTCTCCTGAAGAAATCCGATAATATCATTGGAGTGAGAGAGAGATTTTTTTCAAGTCTTTCAGAGAGGCGGAGTCTGTGAGAGTGATTCAAAGAAAAATTCCTTTATTTCCGAGTTTATTTGTCGCGTTTTTCCTTTTTTCTTCGCTGCTTTCCTGCGGAGGCGCATCCAAAAATTCAGCCGATTTAGGTGAAGGCGTCATTGGCCCCATGGTAACCGGTGATCCTTGGGCATTTCGTGGTGCGGGAATTATTGGAGAACCGAAATATTTGATTGGTGGTCCCTTAGCACAAGGGCGCACCGGAGATGTCTTACTTCAAAATGATAAGATACGTGTTGTGATTCAAAAACCTCGCCGCAATGCGGGAGTTGCTCTCTACGGCGGTAATATTATTGATGCCGATATTACACGAGGCCAAGGTCAAGCTGGCCAAGATAATTTTGGTATTACCTTTCCACTTATCAATGTTTCCTGGACTCCTTATTATAAACGCTTAGAAATTTTAAATGCCAACTTTACCAATGGTCCCGTCATTTTGCGTGCGACAGGCATTTTGAATGTTTACGATTATATTCAAACTTCCATTATCGTGCCCTTTTCTAAACTCGCTTCTTCTTTGCATCCGACACTTTTGTTTCCGCCTCAATATAATGATGTTTTGAATCCCTTTACGAATTTGCCTAAATTGAGAAATGTTTCGACGACCATTGTCACCGATTATATTCTTCGCTCCGATAAATCCTATTTGATTGTGCAAACCCATCTCCGCAATACGGGAACTGAAAAAGTTCCTATGCCTATTGGCGATTGGGTCAATGGATCCGGAACGCTTGAAACTTTTGCTCCACGTACAGGCTTTACAGGGCAAGGACGCTACGCGGATGTGCCGGCTATTGTTTATCCTGGAATGGAAACAAATGTTGGCGTTTCGTACGGAATGTTTTTTGATCCTTCTCTCTTCACTAAAGAAGATGGAGCGCTCCCCCCCACCGATCTTCTAACGGTTTCGGGTGTTTCCATTATGGCTTACGGCGAAAAAATTGCTCCTGCAGGTTTAATTCCTGCCCAAGGAATTGATACGGGGCGAGATCCAAAAATTAATTTTTCTCTGCCTTCGGGTGAAACAGTTTACACGCGTTATTTTGCGGTAGGAAATGGCGATGTGGGCTCCGTCATGAAGGGCGGGTTAGAAGCTTTGGGAGTTTCAACTTTTCCGATTGCAGGACGTGTGGTTGATATTACGGGAGCTCCTGTTGCGCATGCGAGAATATTGGTGATGAATGCTCCCCGTGGCGCAAAACCCACTCCTATTAATATGTTGTATTCTAAAGAAGACGGTACTTTTTCTGGAACCGTGAGCACGGGTTCTGACAACAAAGGAAAACTTTTTGGCGCTGGTCGGTACCAAGTAGAAATTTATAAAGAAGGTTACAAAGGTAGCGATACGTGGGGGGCAAGTGCTGCAGCCCCTGCTGCACCAGGCTCTACAGGAGGCAGTGCTGCTCCTACTAGTTTAACATATGGTTCAATCACGAATAAAAATAAGGCTGGAAGCTGTGATGCCTCTCAAGGTTTAAACAGTATTCAATGTGTGTTGGGTCAGTCGGGAGTGGTGCAAGTAACCGCCCGAGATGAAGCGGGTGCTTCAGTTCCTGCACGAATCGCCATTGTAGGCTTTGACCCCAGTCCTTATGGAAGTTTACCCCAAGATGATAATCCTAGCGCCGTAAAAGATGATTATAGTTTACTGAGCGATATGGAATTTCAGGCGCAGCAATATGGATACATGGATACTTTGTTTTTAGGGCCTGATGGAAAGATTACCAATACCGGTCATGCGCGTTATGTGCGCGATAATGTGTTTCGATTAGAGCCCGGCAATTATGAAATTTTTGTGATTCGTGGGCCTGAGTATTCTCTTCATGCCCAGCGCATTACAGTAGCTCCCGGCGGTACGGCGAGCGTGAATGCGACTTTAAGAAAAGTGGTAGATACCCGCGGTTATGTTTCGGCCGATTTTCATATTCACGGAATTAACTCTCCCGATTCTCCTTTTGGCCAAGAAGCCCGCGTCAATTTTGCAATGGCCGAAGGTTTAGATTTAATGGTTTCTGCCGATCACGATGCAGTCACCGATTATGGGCGCACGATTCAACAAATGGGTGTGGGAAATTTCGTTGCGGGAATTCCAGGTATGGAAGTTACTCCCATGGCGTTTGGCCATTTCAATGTGTTTCCCGTTGCTTTTGATCCGCAAAGCCCCACGGGCGGTGCCTTTGATTACACCAAAAAAGATGGTTTTACTCCAGGCCCTGGCCACCGTGAAATGCTTTCTCCCGGTGAATTTTTAACCATGATCGATGAGCAATCTCCGGGTGAGCAAGTCTTGCAAGTCAATCATATCATGGATAACCTTTTGGGTAACTTTGCCCTCTCGCGTTTGGTCACTACGACTAAACTTCGGGTGCCCGCTCTTTCGACTTATTCCGATCCCACTGAATTTCGTTTGCCTCCCAATACAAATCAAGGCGGGGGATATCGCGCGCCTTACCCGTATGGAACCAACAAACTTTTTACCGATAAATTTACCTCGATGGAATTATGCATTGGAGAATCGGCCGTTGTTCCCCTTCCTCATGTTTTGAATACGGCATTACCCACCTGGTTTGATTTACTCAATTTAGGAAAGGCCGTGACGGTCACTTGTTCTTCCGATACCCATCGCCAAATTCGAGAGCCCATTGGAATTTTGCGGAACTTTATTGCCATGGATGTCGACCCTCGGGATGGCCTGGGGCAATATTCCGAAATTAACGGAGCTGATCTTGCGCGAAATGTGAATCAACATCACGTAATTGTGTCGGCCGGTCCTTTCATGCGCGTGCAGGCCTCTGCAAACGGGAATACGGCGAATGTAGGCGATTTGCTAGATGCGACAGGCGCCCGTGAAGTGAATTTGCAAATTCATGTCGAAAGTCCGGATTGGATGGATTGGGATACGATCGAAGTGTTTGTGAACACCGATCCCACTCCCGCAAAAGATGATTTGTCTGGCCCTTGGACAGGAACAGCCGAAGAATTTGTAGGCATTCGTGTTGATGATAATCCGCTCCTCTCTCACGTTGAGCCTCGTTATATTTATGATCCTACGGTGCGCTATATTCGCGGCGGTGGAGATCGTGCCGAAGCCATGACGCCCACGGTCTCGGGTGGAAAGCGTGAAGTGACCTTGAATCGTACGATTCCCGTCAGTGAAGATAGTTGGATTGTAGTCTTAGTCAAAGGTTCTGAGAATGCGCGTACTTTATTTCCGTATGCTCCCAAGGCGGTCAATACAGTCGGTATGGATGTCAGCCCGGATCATTTCTTAGATACCCTCGATGCCGAACGCAATAGCCCGGCGACAGGTCCTGGCCCCAATAAAGTGGGGGGCGGACGCGCCTTTGCATTCTCAAATGCCATTTTTGTGGATGTCGATGGCGGGGGCTGGCAGGCAAAATATGTAAGAAGTGGTCAATCTCCTCTTCACTAATCTCAAAAACTTCCTTAAAACATCCCGCAACTTTTTCCCCCAGATACCGATAAAATATGGGTATTCGAGGGGGGGGCTTTATACAGGCTTAATCAA
>CAYWGE010000021.1:11732-13999 GCA_964457215.1 uncultured Pseudomonadota bacterium | reverse complement strand
TTATAAATATATTAAAAATAAATCCAATTTAGAAATCAAAACTAAAATACTTTTGTAAGAAAGCTCCGGATAAGAAAGGAGTAAATCCTGATTCAATATGCTTTTTAATAAAGCCTCTTGAATATAAGAGGGGGCTATTTTTGCTTTATAATCGATCTCTTGGCTAGATTTCTCTATCCATTTTCTTAAAGGTAATATGCTTTGGCCTGTTAAGACTCCCTCTAATTGGGGATGATGCAATAAAAGTTGCCGCAGATCTCGAGCGCTTGTCTCATCGGGAGTCAAAATTAAAAAATCATCCACTAAGCGGTGGCCAATATGCAGCTCGACAATCGAGTTTAAAATACTCTCGAGGAGAGGACGAAGACTTTTGGAGCTGATGAAGTGCATAATTTTCATCTCATCCCCCGGCTTAAGCGGGGGATCTATTTATTACAAATGAAATTGGGTTCCCCGATCAAGCTCCGAAGGCGCCCCCTGTGGGGGTCGGAGAATGACAGGAAATAGATATGAGATCTGTTCATCATTCATAAAATACATTGATAAGAAAGAAAAGTAAGATTGCATCCCCTTTCATCGTCTGTTACTACTTTTAAAAAAAGTAGAATCACCTCTTTTTCAATAATTTTTGTTTTGGATGGCAGAAAGCCGATCTTTATTCCTAGTGCTTCGTCACAGAAGTTTTAACGGGTACAACCCGTTGAAATAATAAAAACAGGCACTTGTACCCGACTGGAGAACCCGTGTGATTCACTGTGAAGAGGTACTAGGTCGAATAATCGGCATCGTGAGGCTTAAAATATTCCCTATCTTTGGTTTAAAGCCTTTCATATTATCTTTATGGTGGCTTGGTTTGCCGGCCTTTTTTATATCTTCCGGCTCTTTGTTTATCATGCAAAATTCCAAAAAGAAGCGGAGCTCTGTAAAGCTTATAGCCTTATGGAAAGAAAATTGTTGTATGCCATCATGCATCCGGCCATGCTGCTTACTTTTTTATTTGGCTTTGGCATGCTCTGGCTAAATCCCGTTTTACTCCAGCAGAAGTGGTTTCACGTTAAACTAGGTTTAGTTGCCTTACTTTTAGGGTATCAGATTTTTGCTGGCATTACGCATAAACGTTTTAAACGGGGGAATTTTTTCCTTTCAGAAACAAGTTGTAGAGTTATTAATGAAGTGCCCACCTTGATTTTGATAGGGGCGGTACTTTTAGTTATTTTTAAACCCAGTTTTTAACAGAACATGTCAATGCTCAGAAAATATGCTGGTGTTCATTATAAGTGAATCAACCCTAGTTTAGCGTACCTCTCTTCTAAATCAGAGTTTTAAGAGGTGCCTTAAGAGTATGCGTTTTTTCTTTTTTTTATTTTTAAGTCTTTTTGTGGTGAGTCCGGTTTGGGCGGACGCACCGGGCTCACAGCCGAGCCCTGAGACTCAAGAGACTCCTGAAACGGTTTATAAGCCTGAAAATTTAGGTAGTCTTTCCTTTTTTCTCGATAAAAAAAATCCGACTTATAAAGGCGAGTCCGTCCATTTGGGCGAGCGTGACAAGGCATATTTTTGTTTGAAGCTTAATCCAAAGGACGAACGTCTTTCGCGCGCCAGGCGATTTTTGCGTCGTATTGAGATTACTCTAGAGGGAGGAGACCCTCCCAGTCGTTTGACAGGACTTACAAAATTAAGAAGTGTGGTGATTGATCCGGATAGCCATGGTTGTTATATCGGAGAAGTTCAAATCCCTCCGGAGATTCCACCGGGTAAGTATAAACTCATTGAACTCGATTTAATTGAAACTTCCCGCAATGCGATTCCCTACCGTGATGAGCTTGAAAATTTAAGCCCAGTGGGATTAATAGAAATTTCTTCACCGAGTTTAGATAAATTCCCCCCCATTATCGAAAAAATAGTGAGCTATACTCCTTTGATCGAACCCATGCATTTCGAAGGACACCGCGCTTGGGCTAAAGTTCGCTTTCGCGTGATTACAACCGATCTTATTTCAGGCGTAAAACCCGATTCTTTACAGATTTTTTTTAGGGCCAATGTAGATGGAAATTTAGTAGGAATTTTACAGCCCAAATGTCATCCGCGGGTGATAAATCTTTATTACGATTGTTCTCTCTATTTTTCACGTGCTCAACCCGATTTCAGATCCCGCACCCTTGAACTCATCTTAGATTCGGTTTCGATAGCGGATCATTTTGGAAACCTTGAAGAATGGAATACTCTTCCAAGACTTAAAAATTTATTTGGGGGTCAGCTTTTGCATT